>CAZPJO010000140.1:0-6608 GCA_964586895.1 uncultured Roseicyclus sp. | reverse complement strand
TCGCCATCGATTGGCGCATCGCCGTGATGCTGGTGCTGTGGATGGGGGTCTATGCCGCGTTGCTACGCTGGTATCTGCCGCGCATCCGCATCCGCGCCAAGGCCCGCGCCGCTGCGCGCGCCAATGTCACAGGTCAGGTCGTCGATACGATCACCAATATCAAGACGGTCAAACTGTTCGGCCATACCGACCACGAAGACACCGCCGCCATCGGTGCGATGTCCGGCTACCGCGATGCGGCTTTGCAGTTTGGCTACCTGTCGACCAGCTTCCGCTTTGTCCTGATGGCCGTGGCGGGGCTTCTGCCCGTCCTGCTGGTGATCGGCGCGGTGCTGCTGTGGCGTGTCGGTGCGGTGACACCCGGCGAGATTGCCGCCATCGGTGCGATCTCCATGCGCATCTCCCAGATGACCGGTTGGGTCTCCTTCACCCTGATGGGCATCTATTCCAATGTGGGCGAGTTGGAAGACGGCATGCGCACCCTGACCCCCGCCCATGGGCTGACCGACGCGCCCGGTGCCAAAGCCCTGCCGCGCCTTTCGGGCCGTGTCGAATTCGCTGCGGTCACCTTCGCCTATGGCGGGCGCACCGGCGGCGTACATGGCATCGACCTTGTGGTCGAGCCGGGCCAGAAACTGGGCGTTGTCGGCGCGTCGGGGGCCGGCAAATCGACCCTCGTGAACCTCCTGATGCGGCTCTACGACGCGGAACAGGGTCGCATTCTGATCGACGGGCAGGATATCGCGCAGGTCACGCAAGACAGCCTGCGTCAACAGATCGCGATGGTCACGCAGGAAACCGCGATGTTCAATCGCACCGCGCGCGACAATATCCTCTATGGCCGCCCTGATGCCTCCGAGGCCGAGGTCATCGCCGCTTCGAAACGCGCCGAAGCGCATGAGTTCATACTTCAGCTCGAAGATTTCAAAGGCCGCAAAGGCTATGACGCCTTCCTTGGTGAACGCGGTGTGAAGCTTTCGGGCGGCCAACGCCAACGCATAGCACTGGCCCGCGCCTTCCTCAAGGACGCGCCGGTTCTGGTCCTTGATGAAGCAACCAGCGCGCTGGATTCCGAGGTCGAGGCCGCCATCCAGGACACCCTGACCCGCGTGATGGAAGGCAAGACCACCATCGCCATCGCCCACCGCCTGTCCACGCTTTCCGCGATGGACCGCATCATCGTGCTGGATCAAGGGCGCATCGTCGAAGACGGCAGCCACCACGATCTCCTCGCGCGCGACGGGCTCTACGCCCGCTACTGGTCACGCCAATCGGGCGGCTTCATCGGCGTGGACGACGCGACGGCGGCTGAATAGACTGCACCACCCCCGGCCCGCCAAAGGCGCAGCGCTCGGCGTGTCCGTGCACCCTGCCCATCTTTGTTCCCTGAAAATGCAAAATCACTTCCATCGTCCCCCACGCAACATCACCGGCAAGGCCTTGCCCATCGGCCCCAAACCCGCCAATCCTGCCCCATGGATCACACACCAACCCCCACGCATCCCCATGGCTGAGCTCACGATCAAACGCCTCGGGCACCATGGCGACGGCATCGCCATGTCGGAAAATGGCGGCCCCGTTTACGCCCCCTTGACCCTGCCGGGAGAGGTGATCTCGGGCGAGATCGACGGCGATCGCATGGCCGCCCCGTCGGTGATCACACCTTCGCCGGACCGCATCAAAGCCCCCTGTCCGCATTACAAATCCTGCGGCGGATGCACCCTCATGCACGCCGCCGACCCGTTTGTGGCGCAGTTCAAGACCGACGTCATCGCCACCGCGCTCAAGGCGCATGACCTTCCCACGCCGCTCCGCCCCATCGATACGTCTCCGCCGCGCACGCGCCGCCGCGCGACCCTGTCGGGCACCCGCACCAAGAAAGGCGCGCTGACCGGCTTTCACGCCCGCAAATCAGACACGATTGTGCCAATTAGGGACTGTTTTCTCCTCCACCCCCGGCTTCTCGAAACGCTGCCCGCGCTGGAACAGATCACCCGCCTCGGCGCATCCCGCTCCGCGACGCTTGGCTTTTCCCTGACGCTGACCGACACGGGCATTGACGTGGCGGTCACCGGTGGCAAACCGCTTGATGGCCCGTTGCGCGCCGCGCTCCCGCAGGTTGCGCAAGGCTTCATTCGCCTGACCTGGGAAGAAGAGCCTGTCTTCATCGAAACACCGCCCGTTCTGCCCATCGGCCCCGCGCGCGTCACGCCGCCGCCGGGCGCCTTCCTGCAAGCCACGCCCGAGGGGGAGGCCGCCTTGCAAACCGCCGTGGCGGAGGCCACCGAAGGCGCCACCAACATCGCCGATCTGTTCTGCGGGCTTGGCACCTTCGCCCTGCCCCTCGCCGCCAAGACCCCCGTGCATGCCGTCGAAGCCGCCCCTGACCTGCTCGATGCGCTTACCCAAGCGGCCAATCACACCACCGGTCTCAAACCCATCACGACCGAGGCGCGCGACCTGTTCCGTCGCCCGCTTCTGCCCGACGAATTGGCCCGTTTCGACGCCATCGTCATCGACCCACCCCGCGCCGGCGCGGAGGCGCAGATCCGCGAAATCGCCAAGGCGCGCGTGCCCATTGTCGCCGCCGTCTCGTGCAACCCCGTCACCTTCGCGCGCGATGCTGCGGTTCTTGTCGCGGCAGGCTACAGTCTTGATTGGGTGCAGCCGGTGGATCAATTTCGTTGGTCCCCCCATGTGGAACTTGCGGCACGCCTCAGCCTGTCCCATATCCAGACCTGATTTCCCGCAGGAGCGCGCAGCGATGGCCGACACCAGTTTCCGCACACGCCTGGCCGAATTTCTCGACCGCGTGGCGGTGCGCAACTTCATCATCGGCGTCATCATCTTCAACGCGATCATCCTCGGGCTCGAGACCTCGCAACCGGTCATGGCGCGCTACGGCACGCTGATCTTTGCGCTGGATCGGATCTGCCTTGGCATCTTCGTCGTCGAACTGGGCCTGAAACTCTTTGCCCTCGGGCCGCGCTTCTTCCGGTCGGGCTGGAACATCTTCGACTTCATCATTGTCGGCATCGCCCTTGCCCCCACCGGTCAGGGCCTGGCCGTCCTCCGGGCGCTGCGCATCCTGCGGGTGTTGCGCGTGATCTCAAGCGTGCCGTCGCTGCGCCGCGTGGTCGAAGGCTTGCTTACGGCACTGCCCGGCATGGGCTCGGTGTTCCTTCTGATGTCGATCATCTTCTACATCGGCGCGGTCATGGCCACGAAACTGTTTGGCGCGGCCTGCCCCGCCTGCACCCCCGAACAGGCCGCCCTGTTTCAGGAATGGTTCGGCACACTCGGTCGCTCGCTCTATTCCCTGTTCCAGATCATGACGCTGGAATCGTGGTCCATGGGCATCGTCCGCCCGGTGCAGGAGGTCTACCCCTACGCCTGGATGTTCTTCGTGCCGTTCATCATGGTTACCACGTTTGCCGTCGTGAACCTGATCGTCGGTCTTGTCGTGAACTCGATGCAGGATGCCCACGCCCAGGAAAGCAACGCCGCCACCGACGCCTACCGCGATGAGGTGCTCGAACGCCTGAAGATGATCGAGGAGCGGCTGGACAAGCGATGATCAACCCCGCCGATTACGCCGCGCAGGGCAGCACGATCAACGCCCCCGATGGGGCGTGCCTGTTTCAGCCCGGCGATGAAAGCCGCGCCTTTCTGATCGTCACGAAAGGGCATGTTCGGGTCGAACAGACCAATTCCGAAGGCCGTACGATGGTGCTTTATCGTGTCCATGAAGGCGAAAGCTGCGTGATGACGACGTCCTGCCTGATGGGGTCACGTCCCTATAGCGGGTATGGCTATGCAGAAGGTCCCGTCACGGCGCTGGCCATCGGCGCGGATGCGTTCCGCCGCCTGCTCCGCGACGATGCCGCCTTTCGGGATATGGTGTTCGAGGGGTTCACACGGCGGCTTGGGGAATTGACCGATGTGATCGACGCACTGCTTTTGCACCGCACTGATTTGCGACTGGCCGCCTGGCTGGCTGCACGCGGCGCAGGGCTGTGCGAAATGACGCAACAGGACATCGCGCAGGAACTTGGCACCGCGCGCGAAGTCGTGTCGCGCACCCTGAAATCCTTCGAGCGCGAGGGGTGGCTGGTGCTCGGGCGCGGACGGCTGGAGGTCACCGATCCCGGCGCCTTGGCGGCCTACACAAAATCCCGCACTCCGTGACTCTGTCACGGTTCCGAGCCAGCAAAACGGTTAACATGGGCACATCATTTTCAAGGAGAGACCCCATGACCATCACCCGCAACCTCGCCACCTGGGACCGCGCCGCACGTTTCATTCTCGGCGCCCTTCTGATCGTTCTGGCGATCGCCGGCAGCATCGGCGCCTGGGGCTATATCGGCGCGATCTTTGTCGCCACGGCCTTCATGAACTTCTGCCCGCTCTACCGCATTGTCGGATTCAAGACCTGCACCGATTGCTGAGATTTCGGGTGCTCAGGCCCGCTTCTCCATGATTTCAACGCCGAGGGTTCGCAGGACCTTCGCTTCGATATCCTCGGCGTTCATTCCCGCAATCGCATACATGTCCGCCGGGCTCGCCTGATCGATGAAGACATCCGGCAGCACCATCGAGCGGTATTTCAGGCCGGTGTCAAACACCCCACGCTCGGCCAGAAGCTGCGCCACATGGCTGCCAAAACCGCCCACCGCGCCTTCTTCGACCGTGATCAGCGCCTCGTGGTGACGCGCCAGTTGCAGGATCATCCCTTCGTCCAGCGGCTTGGCAAAACGCGCGTCGGCCACGGTCGGGGTGATGCCCTTCTGCGCCAGGCTTTCCGCCGCTTCCCGCACTTCCTTGAGGCGCGCCCCGAAGTTCAGGATCGCAACACGCGATCCCTCTGAAATCATCCGTCCCTTGCCGATCTCCAACGCCGTTCCGCGCTCTGGCAACTCGACACCCACGCCTTCGCCGCGCGGAAACCGGAACGCGCTGGGGCGGTCGTCGATCTCCAACGCGGTGCGCACCATGTGCCGCAACTCCGCCTCGTCGGACGCCGCCATCACAACAAAACCCGGCAGATTGCTCAGGTAGCCAACGTCATAACTGCCCGCATGGGTGCAGCCATCCGCCCCGACCAGACCCGCGCGGTCAATCGCAAAGCGCACCGGAAGCCGCTGGATCGCGACGTCATGAACCACCTGATCATAGCCGCGTTGCAGGAACGTCGAGTAAATGGCCGCAAAGGGCTTCAGCCCCCCCGCCGCCATGCCCGCACAGAACGTCACCGCATGCTGCTCGGCGATTCCAACGTCAAAACAACGGCTTGGAAAGCTCTCTGCAAACAGGTCAAGGCCGGTGCCATCGGGCATCGCCGCCGTCACGGCCACCACTTTGGGGTCATCTGTCGCCTCGGCGATCAAGCTCTGCGCGAAAACCTTGGTGTAACTCGGGGCGTTCGACGGGGCCTTCTTCTGCTCGCCGGTGGCAATATCGAACTTCGCCGTCGCATGCCCGCGATCGGCCCTGTGTTCCGCGTACCCCTTACCCTTCTTGGTGATCGCATGGATCAGGACCGGACCATCGGCGCGCGCCTTCACGGTGCGCAACACGGCCAGAAGGCTATCCATATCGTGGCCATCAATCGGGCCGACATAGGAAAACCCCAGCTCTTCGAACATCGTGCCGCCCACCGTTGCGGACTTCAGCAATTCCTTGGCCCGGCGCGCGCCTTCCTGCAGGGGCGGCGGCAAAAGCGACACCGCACCCTTGGCCGCTGCCTTGAATTCCTGAAACGGTGCGCCCGCGTAAAGCCTTGAAAGATAGGACGACATCGCACCCGTGGGGGGGGCGATCGACATCTCGTTGTCATTCAGGATCACGATCAATCGCTTGCCCAGATGGCCCGCGTTGTTCATCGCCTCAAACGCCATGCCGCCTGACAACGCGCCGTCCCCGATCACCGCAATCGCATCGCCATGGCCGGTGTGGCAATCGCCGCCCAGATCCCGGGCCACCGCAAACCCGAGCGCTGCGGAAATGCTTGTCGAAGAATGCGCCGCGCCGAAGGGGTCAAACGGGCTTTCGCTGCGCTTGGTGAAGCCGCTCACCCCATCCTTCTTACGGATCGAAAGCATCTGATCCCGCCGGCCGGTCAGGATCTTGTGCGGATAACATTGGTGGCTCACGTCCCAGACCAGCTTGTCGCGCGGCGTGTCGAACACCGCATGCAACGCGACGCTCATTTCGATCACGCCAAGGCCCGCCCCGAAATGTCCTCCGGTCTGGCTGACGGTCCAGATCATCTCGGCCCGCAACTCATCGGCCAACTTGCGCAGATCGGCGTCCGACAAGTGCTTCATGTCGGCAGGTTGATGGACCTTGTCCAGCAGCGGGGTATGCGGGCGCTCGCTCATGTTGCTAAGCCTCTCTACTTGTCACGGGTCACTACGTAGCGCGCCAGATCGCGCAGCACCTGCGCCTTTTCGCCATAGGGCGCGAGGGCCGCATCCGCGTCGCGGACCAATTCGCCCGCCCGCGCCTTCGCTTCGTCCAGACCGAGAAGCGACACAAAGGTGGCCTTGCCCGCATCGGCATCCTTGCGCAGCGCTTTGCCCGCCGTTGCGGCATCGCCCTCCACGTCG
>CAZPJO010000139.1:6367-6629 GCA_964586895.1 uncultured Roseicyclus sp. | reverse complement strand
GGCCAAGGCCACGCGCTGGCGCTGCCCGCCGGACAGGGCGGCAGGCTTGCGATCAAGGAAATCCTCAAGCTCGACCATCGCCGCCGCACGTGCCACGCGCTCTTCGTGTTCGGCCTCGGGCACCTTGCGCACCTTGAGGGGGAAGCGGATGTTCTCCCAGACCGACATGTTCGGATAAAGGCCGTAGCTCTGGAACACCATCGCCACGTCGCGGTCCTTGGGCTCGAGGTCATTCACGACCTTGCCGCCAATCAGGATGTCA
>CAZPJO010000139.1:432-6357 GCA_964586895.1 uncultured Roseicyclus sp. | reverse complement strand
CCCGATGGCCCAAGCAGGACAAGAAATTCCTGGTCCGCAATGTCGAGGTGGAAATCATCCACACCAACAAAATTGCCCCAGCGTTTGGACACGTGGTTAAGCCGGATCTGAGCCATCTGCGACGCGCCCTCTTTTGCCTTCTGATCTGGGTCATCTAGACAGCGGAGCCGCGATGGCGCAAGGCTTTTGCATAGGATTGCAATTGCTGTCAGGAGGTCAAGCGCACCATGCGGGATCTGGTTGAGGAAAAGGCGCGGACCCATGCGCATCTGGAAGCGCTCGCGCAGGGCGGGCCCGTGCCCCATGCCTTTGCCCCCGACGCCCAGGCTTGGATCGCCCATCCCTGGGGGGCGCGCACGGGCGTGGATGCGATTGCACCGTTTTACGCCGAACTGACCCGCGCCCTGCCCGATGCCACATGGCGGCCCGAAATCTTCATCGCGGGCGAAAACCACCCCGACCCGCGCACCGATATGGTGCGCCATTCGCCGCTGGTGGGGTCGATGGGCCATTGGCAAGGCACGTTCAGCGCGCCGCTCCTAGACATCGCGCCCACTGGCGGGGTCGTGCATCTGCGCCTCTGCGAAGTCCATCACCTCGACGCGCAGGGCCGGATTTCCCAAAGCTGGATCCTGCCCGATCTGATTGACCTGATGGATCAGGCCGGCCGCTGCCCCCTGCCGCCGATGCCGGGCGCGCGGGGGCTGTGGCCGGGGCCTTCGGGCGGGGGCGGCGTGCGGATGGGATCGGTCGATGCCGACGGCGGCCTGCGCTCCATGGCACAGGTCCTCGACATGCATCAGGCGCTTGGAACCGGGTCCGATATCTCGAACGTGCCGATGCATCATTGGCGCGACGATTTCATGTATTACGCAGCCGCCGGAATCGGCATGTGTCGCGGCGTGGCGGGCTTTCGCACCCATCATCAGGCGCCGTTTCGCGCCGCCTTCCCCGATCGCCACTCCAAGGGTCATGTCGTGCGCATTGCCGATGGGGCCTTCGCCCTGACCGGTGGGCCGCTTTATGCAACGCAGACCGGGCCCTACCTGGGCATGCCGACCACCGGGCGCGCGGTGTCGTTCATGGTGATGGATTTCTATCATTTCGATGACGATGGCCTGATCGCCGAGAACTGGCTGCCGTTCGACATCGCGGGCCTTGCGCATCAACTGGGCCATGACCTTCTGGGTGACGCGGCTCACCCGGACTGACGCGCATCCCCGCCCACATCAACGCCCACATCAACGCGCGCGGCCTCGCCACGTTGCACATGACCACTGCGACCGCGCTCCACCACCAATGCCGCCTTGCCCTCGGGATCATCCACCAGCGCGTTCACAACCGCCCCAGTCACGGCACGGCTCAGGATCAGCTTGGTCAATTTCTCATGCACACCGGCGTCGATCATGATGCTTCCGGCATGCAATCCCCGCAATGGGAGGTAAACGGCAAGGCATCCAGACGCTCGCGCGCGATCTTGCCCCCGCACGAGGCGCACAGACCATAGGATCCGTCGTCCATCCGCCGCAGCGCTGCGTAGATCGAGGCAACTTCGACCTCGGCGGCGCGCATCTGCGCAACATCGGGCGCGGCGCAGCGGACCTCGGCGTCGTCCGACGATCCGTTTGCGGCGGCAAGTCGGCGGGACAGATCCGAAAGCGTTTCCTTGAGTTCCTTGCGACGGGTCTTCAGATCACTGCGCATGCCCGGCCTCCTTGATCGCATCGATCCTGTGGAACGGCTGTTGCCATGCGATCAAAACTGGCACAGGGCGCGGGCCTGCGCCTTGACTTGCATCAACTGCGTGGCCTCTTTCCCTTGCGCGGCGAATAAGGCAGTTTGCGCGGCAATCGTAGCAGCGCAAAGAGGGCCGATCATGATGGATCTCCGCCAGATCACCGAAGGATACAGTGTCACCCCACAGATCGAGCCCGCAGACGTCGCCACGCTTGCGGCGCAGGGCGTCAAGACGCTGATCTGCAACCGACCCGACATGGAAAACCCGCCGCCCCTGCAGGCCGCCGCGATCCAGGCCGAGGCCGAAGCCCACGGCATCGACTTCGTGTTCAACCCGTTCCAGGGCCAGACCCTGAACCAGGATCACGTCGACGAACAGGCCGACGCAATCGCCGGATCCGAAGGGCCGGTGGTGGCCTATTGCGCGTCGGGCAACCGCTCGACCGTGGTATGGGCCTTTGGCGCGGCCGGTCATGTGCCCGTCGATGATATCATCGCCATCGGCACATCGCATGGCTACGCGTTCGACCATATGCGCTCGGCCCTCGAAGCGGCGGCGGCCCGAAACACGGGCTGAACCGGCGCTGGTGCGCCCCGCATTGCGCGTGCCCCAAGCCCTGCCCCCTCCCCCTGAGCTATCGGAAGCCCGTCCCATCGCCAAACCCGCCCCCTCCACCGATGCGCGCAACGCACGCTCCGCCGGGAATTGGGTGGTGGATCGCCTCTGGCGCGGCCTGATCTGGTGCGCGCTGCGCCTGCCGCATCGCGCGCGGGTGGCGGGCATGGGGTGGGTGTTTTCACGCATCCTCGGGCCGTTGAGCGGACGCAGTGCGCAGGCGCGGCGCAATCTGGCGATGGTCTTTCCCGAAATGCCCGAGCGCGACCGCCACCGCATTGCACGCGCCGTGACCGACAATGTCGGCCGCGTGGTGATGGAAAACTACGCCACAGCCGATCAGATGACCCGCGCGCAGCATTGGCAACCCCACGGCCCCGGCTGGACCGCCGCCGAGGCCGCGCGCGCCGAAGGCCGCCCGATCCTGTTCATCTCGGGCCATTACGGGAATTATCAGGCGGGCCGCGCCGCCCTGAACACGCGCGGCTATCAGATGGGCGGCCTCTATCGTCCGCTCAACAACGATTACCTCAACGACCATTACGTCGACACCATCGCGCAGGTCGGCGGCGGGGCCTTCACGCGCGACCGGCGCGGGTTGGCGGGTTTTGTGAAACATTTGCGCGGCGGTGGGCAGGGCGCGATCCTGATCGATCAATATTTCTACGGCGGGCCGATCCATGATTTCCTCGGCCATCCTGCCCCGACCTCACCGGCGGCGGCGGAAATGGCGTTGAAATACAACGCATTGCTTGTGCCGATCTATTCGACGCGCCTTGAGAACGGGATTGATTTCGACATCACGCTCGAAGAGCCAATCCCCCACAGCGACGCCCAAACCATGACGCAGGCGCTTAACGACAGCCTCGCGGCAAGGGTGCGCGCGGCACCCGAGCAATGGTTTTGGCTGCATGATCGGTGGAAACCCGGTCGCAGGGAAAAGGCCGCACGCCGCGCCGCGCGCTACACCTAGAATACGCCGTGCCGTGTATTCTCTTAGTCGAGCCGCGCCGCACCCAGGATCGGGCCGTTGTCAATCGCCTGCACAATTACGATATGGCGCATGTCCCCGGTCGGGATCACTTGTGCCTCGAACGGGTCGGTGCCGGACCATTCCGCCACCGATTGCCATGATTGCACGATGTTGTGGTAGGTCGTCATCAATCCGGCGTTTTCGCCGCGGGTGATCTCGACCTGTTCTTCGGGCTCAAAGGTCACGACTTGCACCACCATGTCGGGCATGTCGCCCTGCGCACTGATCCAGGTGGCGCTCACCTGCCAGCCATCATCGTTCGTCTCGGCCAAAACCTCGACCGGATAAGGGGCCGCGCGGTGTGCAGCGATGCTTTCGGCCACCTCAAGGGGGCGGTTGCCACCGACATGCTCGACACCGCCCACCACCATCTGCGGGGTGTAGACAACCGTGGAACCGGCCGCATGCGCATAGCCGTGCTGGCGCGCGGTAAAGGACGGGTCGGCAAAGGTATCGGCCCATCCGATGTAATCCCAGTAATCCACATGCAGGGCCAGCGCGATCACGTCATCACGCGCGGCCAGCTCACCCAAAAGCGTATCGGCGGGCGGGCATGCGGCGCAGCCCTGCGACGTGAACAACTCCACCACAACCGGGCCATCGGCCAGCGCGGGGCCCGCCAAAAGACTGCCCGTCAAGGCCATACTTGCTGTGATCTGTCGAATCATGTGCCTGCCGTTCTTGTGCGTTCTTCGTCAAACGTACCTAAACGATCGCACCACGTTTCGCCAATCAAGCCTTTGCGATGCAATGTGACAACGCCCTTAAGGGTCCGTTTACACCTGGCCCATTCAAAGCCACCGACGGGTCGCGTCAAGATAAGCGCGCCCATCGTCGCCGAAGGTTTCAACCAATGCCGCTTCTTCCGGCAGGACGAACCGGCGACTGAGCACCAGCAGGAAAACCGGGATCGTGAACGCAGGGCTGAGCGCGCCAAGCCAGACCACCTGCCCCGACAGGATCAGGATCATGCCAAGGTAGATCGGATTGCGGCTCAGCCGAAATGGCCCCTCCACGATCAAGGTGCCGGGCGTGTGGTGCGGCTCGATCGTGGTCTTCTTCTTCCAAAACCACGCCGCCGCCCAGAAAATGAACAGCATCCCAAGGCCCGCCACCATCACGCCAAAACGCTGCAACAGCGGATCAAAGCTTTCGCTGAGCGGCACAAACCGCGCCAGGGCCCAGGCCACGACCATGAACACCACAAGCCACAGGGGCGGAAGATCGGGAAAACCCTTCATCCGCATATGTGGCCCGCTTGGGCGGTGCAGCGCAAGGGCCCGCTGGACGCCGGGCCACAGCCCATGATACCGCCCACGCCATGGAGCCTGCCGCCCCCTCTTCCCCACCGCCACCGCCCGCTGCGCCAAAGGATGCGTGGCGTCGCTATTGGCTGACGGATCACGGGTTTCTGCGCGCGGTCTGGCGCAATTTCCACAAGCTCGACAACGACGTCTGGCGGCACAACCATCCCAGCCCCGCGCGTCTGGCACAGCTCAAGGCGATGGGCGCGGCATCGGTGCTGTCGTTGCGCGGCCCCGACAATCCGCTCAGCAAGATGGAGGCGCAGGCCTGCGCCGACGCGGGCCTCGCGTTCCATGCCGTTCCGTTGCGCGCGATGGACCTGCCGAAAAAGCAATCGCTTCTCGATCTGCTGGATGCCCTGCGCGACATGCCCAAACCCCTGGTGGTGCATTGCAAATCCGGCTCGGACCGCACGGGCCTTGCCGCGACCATCTACCTGCACGCGATCAAGGGCCAGCCGCTGGCGCAGGCGCGCAAACAGATCTCCGTGCGGTATTTCCACAATCCGTTGGGCAAGGCGCGCGTGGTGAACCATTTCCTCGACACATATGCCCGTGCCAATGCCACGACCGGGATTTCATTCGAAGATTGGGCGCGCGACACCTACAACATGCTCGACCTGAAACGCTGATGCGAAAACGGGGACCGATTGGCCCCCGCTCTGCGCTTGTGATCCGGCCCATTCCGCTAGGGATGAGCCGAATGTTTCGCCTTGTCACTCGGCCGCGACGGGCGCCTTGGCCAGGTTGCGCAACACGTAATGCAGCACGCCCCCGTTCTCGATATATTCTATCTCGACGCCCGTATCGATCCGGCATTTCAACGTGATCTCCTTCACGCTGCCGTCGCCCATGGTGATCGTGCAGGGCACCTCGGCCAGCGGCGTGACGCTGTCCAGACCGTGGATCGACACCGTCTCGTCGCCCTTCAGGCCAAGGCTCTTGCGTGTATCGCCCCCGGTGAATTCGAACGGGATCACACCCATCCCCACCAGGTTGGAGCGGTGGATACGCTCGAAGCTCTCGGCGATCACGGCCTTGACGCCCAGAAGGTTCGTGCCCTTCGCGGCCCAGTCGCGCGACGAGCCCGCACCATATTGCTCGCCCCCGAAAATCACCAGCGGCGTGCCCGCCTCTTGGTACGCCATGGCGGCGTCGAAAATCGACATCTGGTTGCCGTCCGGCCCCAGCGTATAGCCGCCCTCAACCCCAACCAGCATCTCGTTCTTGATGCG
>CAZPJO010000139.1:0-422 GCA_964586895.1 uncultured Roseicyclus sp. | reverse complement strand
ACCAGGTACTGACCGGCGGGGTGCGTTTCCTTGAACGATCCAGCAGGCGAGATGTGATCGGTGGTTATCATGTCGCCCAAAAGCGCCAGAACCTTGGCCCCTTCGATGTTCTCGATGTCCTTGGTGTCCATGGTCATGCCCTGGAAATAGGGCGGGTTCTGGATATAGGTCGAGGTCGGCGGCCAATCGTAGGTTTCCTGCTTGGGAACCTCCACATCCTGCCACTTCTCATCGCCGGTGAAGACGCTTGCGTATTTCTCCTGAAACGCCTTGCGGGTGACGGTTTTCTCAACCAGTTCAGCGACTTCCTGCGTCGTGGGCCAGATATCTTTGAGGTAGACGTCCGTCCCGTCCGGCGTCGTCGCGATCACGTCCGTGGCCAGGTTGATGTCCATCGTTCCCGCCAGCGCATAGGCCACCAC
>CAZPJO010000138.1:0-6704 GCA_964586895.1 uncultured Roseicyclus sp. | reverse complement strand
CGACGCGCCGTCTTTGACCATCGTGCCGGCCCTTGTGGGCGGCGGTGCGAAAGTGCGCGTGGTCGATCCGCAGGGCTTCCGCGAGGGCGAGGCGCTTTTGCCGGGGGTGGTCTGGTCCGACGATCCGTACAAGGCGGCCCACAATGCCGATCTGGTCGTGATCCTGACGGAATGGAACGAATTCCGCGCCCTGGATCTGGAGCGGATGGCGCGCAAGATGGCCCACGCCCGGATGGCAGATCTACGCAATGTCTACAGTCCGCGGGACGCGAAACGGGCCGGATTCAAGTCTTATGAGGGTGTCGGACGATAGCGCAAGGTTCCCTTTGTGGGATGTTGCATGCGCATTGCCGGTGCGATGCCCGGTGGGATGATTCGTGACTGTTTCAGGCCATTCACAATGTCGTTATATGTAAATGAAAGTTTACACCTTAAATCTGATACGACTTTACGATCTTAGTCTTACAGACAGCTAAAGCATTGATATTAAGATATTTAAATCGAAAAATGAGAGATGGAAATTGACCTGGATTGCCGGTTTGTGAGGCTCTTTAAAACTGTTCCATAAGTGTCTATTCCAATTGACACATTGTCCTGAGACCTGCCAGATTAAGGCCACATGTCATTGAAGCGACTGCGAACAATGACCAACCAAAGGGAAATCACATTATGAAAAGCCTTGCTCTTTCAGCCGTTCTTGCCGCTTCGATTGCCGCTCCGGCTTTTGCCGACGGCCACACCACCCAAGTTGCAATCATGCACTTCAACATGTTTGCCGATAACGCGACCGAGACCCGCATGGCGCCCGCCGGCGACTTGATGATGGTCGATCTGGGCATGGGTTCGACGCTGGGGGATGTCTTCTCGCAGCTGAACCTGAGCGCGGAAAGCATGACCGACCTTCGTGGTGAAGGCGGCTTCGTGACCGTTATTGCATCGGATCCCGAGGCTGGTGCCGAAATCTTCCGCCGCCTGATGGCTGCCGACGATTCCAACTAAGATCATCAGACCTTGCGCGGCCCCTGCCAGCGATGGCGGGGGCTGTTTGCGTTCTCAGGCGAGACCAGCGCGCAGCAGGTCGTGCAAATGCAAGAGCCCGACCGGATGCATCGCCTCATCCACTACAAACAGTGCGGTGATCTTGTTTGCGGACATGATCGCCATCGCTTCGGCGGCCAGCAGATCGGGCCCGACCACCCGCGGGCTGCGTGTGGCGACCTGACCGGCTGCCCGATCCGACAGATGGGTGATGTTGCGCCGCAAATCCCCGTCAGAGATCACGCCCGTCAATATCTGATCCTCGACCACCCCGGCGATCCCAAAGCTTTTTTCGGACATCACGACAAGAGTTTCCGGCATGGATGTCTCGGCGCTGACCAGCGGCAAGGCGTCAAACCCATGCATCAATTGCGCTACGGTCGAAAGTTGTGCGCCCAATTTGCCGCCCGGATGAAAGGTGCGGAATTGTTCGGGTTGAAACCCACGCCGCTCCATCACCGCCACGGCCAGCGCGTCACCGAGGGCGAGGGTCAAGGTGGTTGATGTCGTGGGCGCCATCCGCAGTGAACAGGCCTCTTCCACATTCGGCAGCAAGAGGCGGTGATCCGCCGCCCTCATCAAGGTGCTGTCCGCCCCTTTCGATATCGCCACCAAAGGGATCGAAAAGCGCGCAACATGGGACACGATATCGCGCAATTCCGATGTTTCGCCGGAGTTCGAGATCAAGATCACAAGGTCCCCGGGCATGATCATGCCCAAATCCCCATGGCTCGCCTCGGCCGGGTGCACGAAGGCCGACGGCGCCCCAGTAGAGGCAAAGGTGGCCGAAATCTTGCGGGCGATATGTCCGGATTTCCCGATCCCGGACAGGATCACGCGGCCCTTTGTGGCCAAAACCGCTTCGGCCGCGGAATCGAAATCGGGCGGCAGCGCATCGGCCAGGGCGCGCACGGCATCGCCTTCGGTCCGCAGGACGCGCGCGCCGGTGGCGCGGAAGGACGGGGTGGTGTCTTTGGTCATGCCCGCCGTTTAGCCCGTCCCCGCGCCTTTGGCGAGAGGAATGGCTTTTGGCCGGGCGCGTGGCGTGCGAAAAGGCGGCCAACAGGAGGGACCCCCCATGAACCGACGTTTCGGAGCCGCGCCGCGTGACGGCATTCGCTATCCGCCACGGCCCGGCGCTTATGTGATCATCGATGCGGGCGACAGCCTTTTGGCATCGTTCCAGGACGCACCTTTCCCGGAACTGCAATTGCCCGGCGGTGGTATCGATCCCGGTGAGGGCACGCTGGCCGCGCTGCACCGCGAAGTCCTGGAGGAAACGGGCTACCGCATCCATGGGCCGCGTCGCATGGGCATGTTCCATCGCTACACCTTCATGCCCGATTACGACCGCTATGCGCAGAAACTGTGCAGTATATACACCGCACGGATCGGGCCGCGCATATCGGAGCCGACAGAAGCAGGGCACAGCGCGGTGTTCCTGCCGTGGGACGTGGCGCTTTCTCGCCTGGGCGTGTCGGGCGACCGGGAGTTCGTGGCGCGCTACCTTGGCCGGTCCTGACGCCCGGAATATTCGACCAGTAGGGCCGAGATATCGTCCGGGAAGTCGTCCGACCCCGCGAACCCCACCAGGTCGGCGCGCAACGTTTCAAGAAAGTCCGTGCCACCCGTGGTTTGATGACGCTCCATCATTTCGATCAGCCCTTCTTCCTCCAGCATATCGCCGTCAGCGCGCGGGCATTCGGTCAATCCGTCCGAATACAGCAGCAAGCGGTCGCCGGGGTGAAGCTGCACCTCGAACGAGCGGAACAGGATGTCTGGCAGCAGGCCCACCGGCATGTCGCCATCGCCGACCATCTCGACCTGCCCATCGGTGCGCTGAACCATCGGATGCGGGTGGCCTGCCTGCACCAGCCGCACCAATCCGGTGGAAAGGTTCAAGAACGCAAGCCCGATGGTGAAATAACGATCTGTCTGCACCTCTTTCAACATCAGGTCATTGAGACGCCCGACCGACACATCCGGCGGCAGATCCACCAAAGATCCGTCCAACCCGCGGACCAGTGAAATATTCTGATCGGGGGACGCTTCAGACAGCACGCCCGCGATTCGCGCGGCAATCATGGCCGACGCCACGCCGTGCCCCGAGACATCCAGGCTGAACATCCCGACCGTATCGTCATCTACCGGAAAATAGCCGACCATATCGCCGCCGACATGTCCGCTGGCTTCCAGCAGAAGCGACACATCGGCCCCATCAAAGCTGCGGCGGCGGTCTTGCAGCAGCGCCAATTGCAGGCGCCGCGCTTCGTCCAGGTCGCGGTCTATGGCACCGTAGAGCCCCTGCAATTCGTCCAATGCGTCCGACAATATGCCGTTCTTGCTTCGCAATTCGCGCTGCATGGCAACGATGCGCGCGCCTGCGTTCATTCGGGCGCGCAACTCCGGCGGGCTTACCGGTTTTTGCAGGAAATCATCCGCTCCGGCCTCCAGCCCCTCGGCCAAGGCATTGCGTTCGCTCCGCGAGGTCAGAAGCAGCACATAGGCATAGCTTCCGGTGTCGTCTTCGCGCAGGCGACGGCAGAATTCCGGCCCCGTCATCTCGGGCATCATCCAATCGCACAGGATCAGCGATACCTCGGGCCTGCGCGCGTGATCCAGCGCCTCGAACGGATCGCCGGTGGAAATCGCGGTATGCCCCCATTTGCGCAGCAACGCGCAGACAAGGTTGCGTTGCGCCGGACTGTCATCAAGCACCAACACCGTCAACGCACCCGTCACGGCCGCCGGGGGGGCGTTTTGCGGATCTGCCACGGCTACGGACACGGCGTTCATCGACACTCCTCTCAACAGAGTCGCGCCATCATGGATCGCAGGTCTTAACGCCGCATGAAGCGAACAATTTGATCTGCTTCACCGGTGCGCGGTGCGGTTTTGTTAAGCTTTGCGCGGGTAGGGTCGTCGCGGGGGCCTCCTGGGAGGTGTAAAATGCATTGTGTGGATTGGGACCGTCTGAACGAATTGAAGACGGATATCGGGGAAGAGGATTTCGCGGATGTGGCCATGCTGTTCGTCACTGAACTACAAGACACGTTGTCCGCTCTGACGCCGGAAAATGCCGCCGCGCATGACTTCCATTTCCTGCGTGGGTCCGCGTCGAACCTTGGGTTCACGGCCCTTGTCACGGCATGCTCCACGGCCGAGGCTGCTTGCGCGTCGGGGCAGCGGCCCGATGTCGATGCGGTGCGGGTGGCGTTCGACGGGGCCCTGTCCGAGATGTCGAGGGAAATGCCCGACCTCGCACTGGCCGCCTGAACCTCAGATCAGGAAATCGGCCAGGATCTGATCGTCGGTGATATCGCGGAATCCGAAGCCGCGCGACGCAACCCGTTCGGCGAGATCATGGAAACTGCCCGGTCGCTGCGTCTCGATCCCGATCAGGACCGAACCGAAGTTGCGTGAGTTCTTCTTGAGGTACTCAAACCGGGCGATGTTGTCCTCGGGCCCCAGCAGGTCGAGGAAATCGCGGAGCGCGCCCGGGCGCTGTGGCAAGCGGAGGATGAAGTATTTCTTCAGACCCTGCCAGTTCTGCGCCCGTTCCTTGACCTCGGGCAGGCGTTCGAAATCGAAATTGCCGCCCGATGTGACACAGACCACGCTTTTGCCTTTGATCTTGTCGGCGATGTCATCAAGCACGTTCACCGAAAGCGCACCGGCGGGCTCCAGCACGATGCCTTCAAGGTTCAGCATCTCCTGAATTGTCACGCAGATGCGGTTCTCGGGCGCGATCAGGACGTTCTTCCCGGGGATGTCCTTGAGCACCTCGAACGTGCGGTCGCCGATGCGCGCCACGGCGGCGCCATCCACGAAGGTATCGGTTATCTCGATGGTCTGCGGTGCGCCGATGCGCAGCGCTGCGGTCAGGCTGGCCCCGCCCGCCGGTTCCACCAACGTCAGTTCGGTCGACGCGCCCATATCGCGCAGATACGACAGCATGCCAGCCGACAAGCCACCCCCACCAACCGGCAGCACCAGGTGATCCGGCGCGCCGTCCATCTGTTCCATCATCTCCACGGCGACGGAGGATTGGCCCTGGATCACATCGGCATCGTCAAAGGGTGACAGGAAATGAGCACCCGCCTCCGCGCACCACGCTTTTGCTGCCGCCAAGGTCTCGTCAAAGAAATCGCCTTCCAGCACAATTTCAACCGCGTCGCCGCCAAAGGTCCGTGTCTTGAGCACCTTTTGATTGGGCGTTGTCACGGGCATGTATATACGCCCCTTGACCCCGAAATGCGAACAGACAAACGCCACCCCCTGCGCGTGATTGCCAGCGCTGGCGCAGACGAATTGCGTCTGCTCGGGACGCGCATCGCGCACCTTGCGCATGGCGTTGAACGCGCCTCGCAGCTTGTACGAGCGCACCGGAGACAGGTCTTCGCGCTTCAACCAGATCTCCGCGCCGTAGCGCTCGCTCAGGTAGGCGTTCTTCAAAAGCGGCGTGGCCGGGAACAGGTCGCGCAAGGCGTCCGTCGCCGATCGGGCGGTGGTGGCAAAATCTCTCATGCCCCCTGAGGTGGCGCGTTTACCCCCGCCTGTCCAGCGTTCAGTTCAGCTGCCGCCCCTCGATCAGGTTGCCGTAAAGCGTGGTCATCAGGGCCAGATTGGTCAGCGTCTGGATCCAGAACACCACCAGCGACAGGATCACACCGGCCAATCCGACAAAGCCAAGCAGCGAATTGATGATGAAGAACGCCAGCGGGATGATGATGATCGGCAGCAAGATCGCACTGGCCACCGGCGCCGTCGCCTGCCAGCTTTCGCCAAGCTTCATGTATTGACCAAGTGCTGCGGAGGGCAGGACAAGGCCGAGGCGCGTCAGGATCCAGGTGAAGCCGATGGTCAGACCAATGGTCACAAACACCGCAACGGCGGCAGATGGAACCGCGGAAATCACGAGGCCGACAACGATGGAGGCCACAATCCCGATCAAAAACAACATCAAAGACAGCCGCACCACCGCCCAGACATAGCCGCGCACGGTCGGCCAATTCCATGCAGCCGTCACGCCGCTTGGAAGCTCTTCCAGCAGGACATAGCGGTGCCAACCCACGGCGGCCCAGGAGTAGAAGATCAGGAAAACCGGCAGGCAAAGCGCGAACCCGGCAAAGAACCTTCCTGCAAAGGCAAGGCCGTCGTCTTCGAACCCCGGGGGCAGCGGCGTCGGCTCTCCGAAGGCGGCGGGTTGTTGCTGCATCAATTCCAGAAACACCGGTCCCACGGTCAGGAACAGGATCCCGGCGCACAGCGCATAGGCGAGCAGGATCGGGATGATCGTAATCCGCGCCGCAGCACCGAGGTTGCCAAAGACCTGCTGAAACACGTGTCGCAGAAGTTGATAGCCGTAGTCCATTGTGTGTCTCCGTTCGCTTGCCCCGCCCCTGAAAACCCGGTATCGCCCGCGCGGTCAACCATTTGTGATGGAGTTAAGCTCATGTCCGCGCCCAAGAAGGTGGTGCTTGCCTATTCCGGCGGCCTCGATACCTCGATCATTCTCAAGTGGCTGCAGACGGAATACGGCTGCGAAGTGGTGACCTTTACCGCCGATCTGGGGCAGGGCGAAGCACTCGCCCCCGCCCGCAAGAAGGCCGAAATGCTGGGGATCGACGCCGACAACATCTTCATCGAAGACCTGCGCGAGGAAT
>CAZPJO010000137.1:0-6708 GCA_964586895.1 uncultured Roseicyclus sp. | reverse complement strand
CGCCACATGAGCCATACGGGTGGCTGAAACCGACGGATCAGGGCACACCGCCGCATCGTCATCCGACACTCCCTGACTTCAATCATCGCGCAGCATGGCCACCGTCAAGACGCAGGCGCTGCGCCGATCTCGCAAGCGCGCGACCATGACAGGCCCGCGCATCCGGTTCTTTCCGTTGTCAGGTCGCGTCGCGCCACCAGTCGCCCGGTGATCGGCAGCCGCGCCAGATGTTCATGCGATCCGAAATTTCCCACCCTGACCAGAAGCGCATGACTGAAGTTTCCGCTGAGCTTGAAACGGCGCGTCGTGCTCTGTGATCGCGGCCCGATCGTCTTGATCTCGATGAAATCCTTGCCGCGTCTGCCATCTGATCCTTGAGCATCGGGCTTGCGATGCAGGCGAACCCCGAAGGCAATGGCACCGTATAATTCCCCGATTGCACCATAGATATTGAGGTGCTTTCCCGTCATCCGGTGATACTCGTCTGCGGCAAGGGCCAACCGGGCGAATTGCCGTATGTCCGCAATTTCCGCCTCGGGAAACCGCAATGTGATTTCAGCCTCCCGTTCCAGACGCGGCAGATGTGAAGGCCCCGACGTGTCCGGGTCATAACCCGCGAAGCAATCCCGCTCAGCATCACCGAAATCGTCCCAGGCCATCCACTCGCCATCGCCAAGGTAGAACCCGTCGCGCTCTGAAAAATGTGTCACGGGACGTCTCCATTTCGGTTTCGTCTTCCAAGCCATCACCCCAAGACGTCAAAAATACGGCTATCGTTTTCTCCCCAACCTCCCAAATCTGCCCCTTTCGCACCAAGGCCCGGCGTGTCATCTCTCGCGCCCATGACGTCTGCCCCCACATCCCAGGCCACGGGACGCCTGAACGCCGCCACGGCGCTCGCCATCGCGGGGGCCCTGTCGCTTTTCGCGGCCCTCATGGTCCATGAAATCCTCACCTTCGGCGGCACTGGCCATGGCCTTATCAATGCCGACCGCACGGTCTGCCCCGACATTGCCTGTCCCACGACCGGCCTGCTCCTGACCGCCCACATCGCCAAGGCCATCGGCGCGGCATTCCTCTTTTCAGTCATCGGCGCGATCTGGGTCGATGGCCTCGCCCGGTCGCTCATCGCCGCTGCGGCCTTCGTTGGGCAGTATCTCCTGTCACTCGTGGGTCTCGCCTCCGGCTACCGCGCGCAATTCGGCACCACATGGGCCTGGTGGGAACCCTTCGCGGAGCTTCTCTGGTCCCCGATCCTGACGCCTGCGCTCCTGATCGTGGGCCTCGCCCTCACTCTCGGCATCGACCGCCAGATGCGACGCGCGGGCTGAGATCATCGCGGCCTGCGGCACCGGGATTTCTGCGAATACATATCAAAGGCGGAGGCCCCGTGGCCTCCTTCCGGTCGTGTGTCAAAAAGTCTGCACGCCATTCAAACTGAAGAAGGACGGGCCGGGCGAGGGGGATAAGAGAGGGGTTAAGAAAGGGTAAAGAAAATTCACTTTACTCATATATTTCAATTGTATAACCCCTCTGCTCACGCGTGAGCAGCACCCCTCAGGCCGCCGGCATCCGCCGCTCCACGATCTCCGCCCACCAAGAACACCCCGCCGGGATCGCCTCGTCGTTGAAGTTGTATTCGGGGTGATGAACCATCGCCGTGTCGCCGTTGCCGACAAGGATATACGCGCCCGGGCGTTCCTCAAGCATGAAGGCGAAATCCTCGCCCCCCATCACCAAAGGCGCGTCCTCGCAGGCCCCCGAAACATCGCGTGCCACTTCGGCTGCGAATTCGGTCTGCTCGTCGGAATTGACCATCACGGGATAGCCGCGGGTGTATTCCACCTCGGCCCGGCCCCCAAAGGTCGCCGCGATCCCTTCGCAGATCTCCGGCACCCGTTTGCCCGCCAGGTCGCGGTTTTCCGGTGACATCGTGCGCACCGTCCCCTTCAGCGTGACGGTTTCCGGGATCACGTTGAAGGCCTTCGATTCCGTCTCGAACGACGTGACGGAGACAACGATCTGGCTGATCGGGTCTGCATTACGGGACGCGATACTCTGCAACGCCGTAACCGCATGGGCCGCCATGACGGTGGTGTCGATCGTCTCCTGCGGCTTGGCCGCGTGCCCGCCCTTACCCTTGAACGTGATGTTGAAGATATCCGTTGCCGCAAAGAACGCGCCGGGCCGGATCGCGAACGAGCCGACCGGACGGCCCGGCCAATTGTGCATGCCATAGACCTCGTCGATGCCGAAGCGCTCCATCATGCCGTCATCGCACATCTCCTTGCCGCCGCCGCCGCCTTCTTCGGCAGGCTGGAAAATCACCGCGACAGTGCCGTCGAAATTGCGCGTCTCCGACAGGTATTTCGCCGCCCCCAGCAACATTGCGGTGTGCCCGTCGTGGCCACAGGCATGCATCGCGCCCTCGGTCTTGGACGCATAATCAAGCCCCGTCGCCTCGAAAATCGGCAGCGCATCCATATCCGCACGCAGGCCAAGCGTGCGGCCCTTGGTGTTGGATTTGCCCTTGATGATGCCCACCACGCCGGTGCGTCCGATCCCGGTCACGACCTCATCGCAGCCGAACGCCTGCAACTTCTCGGCCACCAGCGCCGAGGTGCGGTGCGTCTCGAACAGGATTTCGGGGTGCATGTGGATGTCGCGCCGCCATTCGGTGATCTCAGGCAGCAGTTCCGCAAAACGGTTCTTGATCGGCATGGTCTATTTCCTTGTAACTCACGTAGACGGCGCGGGCCTACCCACCCCGACACCGCCTATTCATCTGCTATATATTAGGGCCTGCACGGTCACGCGCCACCCGATACGACCGGTTCATCGCAAATCGGCTCAGATCATGACCCGGATCGTGCCTCTGCACCATGTCCGCCACGATGCGCCCATAGGCCGGGCCAATTCCGAACCCGTGGCCGCACATGCCCGTCGCCACGATCAGGCCGGGGATCTTGGCGCAATAATCCACCACCGGCACTTCGTCGGGCAGAACGTCGATCATCCCGGCCCAGGCATCGGCATGGTCCACATGCCCCATATCCGGATAGGCCTGCGCGAAGCGGCGCTTGATCTCGCTAAGCTTGGCCGTGTTCGGCGCGGGGCCGAGCACGCGCATTCTCTCGAAGGGGCTGACCTCATCATGGCGCCAGAAGCGTGGCGTTCCGGGCGCGTCGGGAAAACCCTTGGGCGCCGGGCCACGCAGCACCACATCAAACGCCCCGCTCAGCGCCAGCGGCACGTAGCGCCGCGCATGGCGCAGGGCGTCGCGACCCAGGTACAATTCCGCAAACCCCGCCGGAGCAAGCGTGTAGCCGCCATCTTCGCGCGGGCGCGCCGCCCACCCTTCGGCCGCAACGGCCCCCGGCAAGGCCTGCGGCAAAGGTCCCGTCGCCAGCGCGGTGGACCGGACGGACAGCTGCGGAATATCCACACCGTGCCGCATCAGGAACAGGGACGACCACGCGCCCCCGGCCAACACGACCCGCTCGCAGGCAATCGTGCCCGCCTCGGTGATCACCCCGCTGATCGCGCCGCCCGTGCGCTCCAATGCGCGCACTGCGCAACCTTCGATGATCTGCGCCCCTTCGGCCTCGGCCATCCGCGACAGTTCCGGCACGGCGACCCACGGCTCGGCCTTGAGGTCCGTGGGCGTGTGCAAACCGCCGATATAGGGCCCCACCGGCCCGCCAAGAGCCTCGGCCAACTTGGCGCGCGTCATCAAATGGCTGCTCACCCCCAAGGGGCGCGCGGCCTCAAGCCAGCGTTGGAAACCGTTCATTTCGGCATCGCGTTTGGCGAGGTAACTCACCCCAACCTGCCGCACGCCCAACCGCCCCTGCGCCTCCGCGTCCAGCGCCTGCCACAGGTCCTGCGCCTCCAGCGCGATGGGGATCTCGGCCAGATCGCGGCCCTGCACCCGGATCCAGCCTCAGTTGCGGCTTGATTGTTCCGCCGCCACCCGGCCCTTTTCCAGCACCACAACCCGCAACCCCGCCCGCGCCGCAAACAGCGCAGTGCAGATGCCGATCACGCCGCCGCCGATCACGGCCAGATCGACCGCGCCCGGCAATTCGCCGCGATACGCCTTTGGGGGCGGAAGCCGGAACGGGGCGGTCATGCAAGCTCGGTCAGCAGGTTTTCCATGAACGCTTCGCCCTGCCGGAACTGTTCCAGCGTGATGAATTCGTTGGGTTGATGGGCCTGGTCGATATTGCCCGGCCCGCAGACCACCGCCGAATAACCGCCGGCCTGAAACTGCCCGGCTTCGGTGCCGAAACTCACCACGCCCGAGGCATTGCGCCCCGTCAGGCGGCGCACCATGGCCTCCGCCTCGCCCTCGGGTTCCGCGCGCAGGCCCGGCACGTCCCAGCGTGGCACCACACCGATGCCCGCCTCCGGACGCACCGCTTTCATGCCCGCTTCGATCTCGGCGATTTTGCCCAGGATCTTCGCCTTCCACTCCGCCACGTCATCCGTCGGCAACGCCCGCAGGCCAAGCAGGAAGGTGCAATCCTTGGCGGTGATATTATGGGCCGTGCCGCCCTCGATGATGCCCACATGAAGGGTCGAGAAATTCGGGTAATACGGGCTGTTGGGGTCGGCGGCCGCCGCCGAGGCCTCGTTCTGCTCGTTGGCCCACTGGATCAGGCGCGCGGCCTCCATGATCGCCGATACCCCGTCGGGCTGAAGCGAGGAATGGATCTCGAAGCCCCGGAAATGCAGGTTGAACCCGGTGCCGCCCTTGTGGCCGTTGATGATGCCCATCTCCGTCGGCTCGCCGATAATCGCCATCGACGCCTTGGGCACCACGCCCTGCATCGCCTCGATCATCGGGGGGGCGCCGACGCATCCGACCTCTTCATCACGGCTGAGTGCCAGTTGCACGGGCCGCGTCACACCGCGCCGCCTGGCCTCCACCACCGCCCAGATCGCCAACGCATCGAACCCCTTCATGTCGCAGGTCCCGCGCCCGTAAAGCTTGCCGTCCCTTTCGGTCACGGTGAACGGATCGGTGTCCCATTCCTGCCCATCGACCGGCACCACATCGGTATGACCCGACAGGATCACACCGCCATCTTCCTGCGGCCCGACATGCGCAAAAAGCGATGCCTTCTGCCCCGTCTCGTCGTAATCGCGCGCAGCCGAGATGCCGTGATCGTCCAGATATCCCTCGACCCAATCGACAAGTGCCAGATTGCTGTCGCGGCTTACGGTCGGAAAGCTCACAAGCTTGTCCATCAACGCCCGCGGGCTTAGCGGATCAGCCATAAAGCGGGCTCCCCTTTCCTTTGGCGGGCTCGCGCTCGAACTCGCCCCAATCGCCCACCAACACCTTGTGACCGGGCGAAATTTCTTCGTAAAGCGATGGGCCCGGCTCGAAATCCATTCCATGCACCGGCGACGGGATCGGCTTGAAGTTCAGGTCCTTGTCGGTCTTGCGCTGCGCCGGATCGGCCACCGGAACCGCACTGAGAAGCGCGCGCGTATAGGGGTGCTGCGGGTTCTCGAAAATCTGCTGGCGCGGCCCGATCTCGACCACCCGGCCCAGGTACATCACGCCCACATCGTGGCTGACCCGTTCGACCACCGCCATATCATGGCTAATGAACAAGTAACTCAGCCCCATTTCCTGCTGCAATTCCATCATCAGGTTCAGGACCTCGGCCTGCACCGACACGTCAAGCGCGCTGACCGCCTCATCGGCAATGATCAACTTCGGTTGCAACGCGAGCGCCCGCGCAATCGCCACCCTTTGGCGTTGGCCGCCCGACAATTCATGCGGATAACGCTGCATGTAGTCGCGCGGCAGCTGCACCCGGTCAAACAGGGCCGCCACCTTGTCGGTGCGCTCCTGCGCCGAGCCCGCGCCGTAGTTCACCAACGGCTCCGCCACCTGAATACCCAGCCGCATCTGCGGGTTGAGCGACGCGAACGGATCCTGAAAGATCATCTGCATTTGCTGGCGTGCGCGGCGCAGCTTTTCGGGGCCCATTGCCAGAATATCTTCGCCGTCCAACGCGATGGAGCCCGATTGCGGCTCTACCAGCCGCAGGATCGACCGCCCGCAAGTGCTCTTGCCGCAGCCCGATTCCCCGACAAGCGATAACGTGCGCCCCGCATTCAGGCGCAGCGACACGTCCTCCACCGCATGCACCTGCGCCACCGTCCGGCGCAGCAGGCCACCGCGCACCGGGAACCGCGTGATCAGGTTGTCGACCTTCAGAAGCAGCTGTTCCGTGCCCTCGATCGGATCGGTCGCCTGCTCCTCGCGACCCAGCAATTTCATCGGCTCGGGGAGGGCCTTGCCCCGCATCTCACCCAGTTTCGGCACCGCCGCCAAAAGCGCTTTGGTATAGGCGTGCTGCGGGTTGTTGAAAATCTCCTCGACCGGGCCTTCCTCGACCTTGCGACCGCGGTACATCACAATCACCCGGTCGGCCATCTGCGCCACCACGGCCATGTCATGGGTGATGAACAGAACGCTGGTGCCGGTCTCGGTCTTCAACCGGTTGATGAGCGCCAGGATCTCCGCCTGGATCGTCACGTCGAGTGCCGTGGTTGGCTCATCTGCTATAAGAATGCGCGGCTCGCAGGCCAGCGCCATCGCGATCACGATCCGCTGCCGCATGCCACCCGACAATTCATGCGGATATTGCTTCAGCCGGCGTTCCGGCTCGGGGATGCGCACCAGCT
>CAZPJO010000136.1:0-6710 GCA_964586895.1 uncultured Roseicyclus sp. | reverse complement strand
CCCCTGTTCCAAAACGCAAAAGCCGATCCTGGTAACGAACGCTTAACCATGATCTGGGGCAAAACCCGCAACCGCTGCGAGGACAGCCGACAGGCTGGAGGAGGGGCAGGGCGGTGGAACGCAGGCAGCGCGCCCCCCGGATTTGCAGGACCCGGACAAAAAAACTCCGGGACGCGCGGAGGCGCCCCGGAGGTGCTTGTTTCGTCAGGAAAGCGACGTGGCGCGGTTACGAGCCGAGCGCGCTGTCGATGGCATTGCTGATGTCGAGCTCATTGCCGGACACGAGGGCCAGGAAGATCTCGCTCACCTCTTCGCTGTCGATCTGCTCCAACTCGGCGCTCGTGAAACCACGGGCTTCCAAGGCGGTCATCACGCGGCGTTCAGCGCTCGACGCGGCGATTTCCATGGCACCGTCATCGTTCGGGCCAAAGTCGAAGCCGGAAATCACACGTTCCACGGCTGTCTGATCGTCGCCGGACGCGGCGAGAAACAACTCGGTGTATTCGCCATCCGACAGGATATCGGCAATGCCGGGTGCCATGCCGTTTTCGGCCAAGGCCTGCACCACAATGGCGCGCGTGTCATCGGCGCGTGCCGTATCGGTCAGGCCAGCGGGGCCATCCGATTGCGTCGCCTCATAGCCACGCAACAGGTTCATCACGGCCGTTTCGTCATCGGACGTCATGGCGATATACAATTCGGTCACCTGCGCCTCGGACAGCATGTCGATGGTGGCGGCATCATAACCCATGGTCATCAACTCGCTTTCGACCAATGCGTCGGCGCTCGTCTGAGCTGCGACGGGGCCGGACAATGCGATGGCGGCGGTTGTGGCAAGCATCAGGCGTTTCATAGGAAGTCTCCTTGTTTCGTTCATGTCTCCACCACGTCTGCGCGGCGGTTGGGGAGACGACGCATTGCCCCCCCGCCGTGTTCCAAAAAAAACGGGCGACCCGGGGAGGGTCGCCTGTAAGCATCGGAAATATAACTATAAAGGCCTGGATATTTCTTGGGCGGCGGCCGGGCGCGATCCTAGCGGATCAGGCCCGAGCGGCGGAATACGGCTTCGATCCGGTTTTCCAGGCGGCCGTGGGTATTGGTGTTGCGCAGGGTGATCAGCGCGTAGATCTGGCTGATGCCGTGGCAGTCGAGCGCGGCATAGGGCAGGTTGCGCGTGGTCAGCGGGGCGCGGTTGAAGACCGTCTGGCGCAATTGATTACAGCTGTGGCCATCGGCGGCGGCCATGGACGGGATCATCGGCAGGGCGGCGGCCAGGGACAGGCCGAGCAAGAGGGATCGCATGGGGTGGGCACTCCTGAACAAGGGTCATGTGGTTTGCTTGATGGTGTGAATATAGGATGGTTTCGCGAAATCCGCTGCTCACATCTGGACACGCTTTTGAAATCGGCCTAATCCCTGCCTCGGCCTTAGGGGTGTAGCTCAGTTGGTAGAGCACCGGATTCCAAATCCGACGGTCGGGAGTTCGAGTCTCTCCGCCCCTGCCAGGCCAATTTCCATGACATAGTCGAAGTGCGCCCGATGGGGTGGCGTCGGACAAGGCCTGTCCCGTCATGGCCGGACCATCCCCACGAAACAGGTGCTCATCTCGGACAGGGGATCTTCCAACGGCCGCTCCAGACTGCTGCGCAGCAGGCGGAGGATGTCGGCCTCGATGCGGGGTGAGGCCCAATAGGTGTCGTTGGGGATCAGGGCGCCAGATGGGCTGTCGAAGGGCATGATCGGCGCGGCAGAGATCCCCAGAAGCGCGGCCCCGGCGGCCATGCAGGCGTTGAGGTCGGTACCGCATTGTTCGGCACACAGGCGGCGCAGGGGGGCGTGGCTGGGAATGTTGACCGCATGGGTCATGGCCAGTGCGCGGGCGTCGGGGTCAAGCCGGGCTTCGAACGGGTCCACCGGGTTCCAGATCAGGGAGATTTCGGGTGGGCGGCGGTCCGAGACGGGGTTTGCGATGTCGATGCGCATGCCACTGCGGAAGAACACTTCCATGGAGGCGACGGAGGCGATCAGGACGCGGGCCTCGTCGGGCATGACATCCATATCCTGCATGGCAAGGGCCCACTCATCGGGGTCATGGGACAAAAGGCCAGGCAGGCTGCGCGTGGCGAAGGCGTGTTCGCCGGACGTGAACAGAAGGCGCAGGCTATCGGTGCGGGTGTCCTGGGTCGCGTTGTCGAGGAAGGCCTGCGCCAGCGGAGAGGTTTCGGCGGCGGCTTCCATCCAGCTGCGGCCCGACAGGCCACCGGGTTGGCGCAGGAGCGCGATGCGGTCGGCCCGCGCCATGCCCTCGGTCAGGTGCGCGGTCAGGTGGGGCGTGCGTTCCAGCCGGGCCAGCAGGATCTGCGCGGCCGTGTTGCCATCGGCGGCAAGGCGGCCAAGCGCCTGCAAAGCGGCGATGTCATCGGTGCGGGAGAGCCAGCCGTCGCGCGCCGCCGCATAGGTCGGGTCGTCCGAGCCGGGGATTGGGGCGGGGTCGGATTGAGCGGGGTCGGATTGAGCCTGCGTGATGTGGGGCAGGAGGCTCAGCACAAGGGCGCAGAGCAGGAGGCGGGGTGTGCGGAGAGCGGATGTCATGGCAAGAGGTTAACGCAAGCGCAGCAGCACCGCCAGAATGCCGGGGATTTCGCGCAGCCATCCCTTGGCCTGAGGCCAGAGGCGGGCGGACTGGAGCGGCGGAGCGTGGCCCGTCGCGTGCAGGCCAAGGCGGCGCGCGATCAATTTGGCACGCGGCAGGTGGTAGGCATCGGAGACGATCACGATGCGGTCTGTGCCAAGCGTTTCCAGAATCGGCAGCGCAAAGCGGAGGTTTTCGCGGGTATTGGTGGAGCTGTCTTCCAGCTGGATCGCATGCTCGGGCACATCGCGGGCAAGCAGCAGGTCGGCCATCGCGCGGGCTTCGGTCGGGGGATAACGCCCCAGCCCGCCGCAGCAGATCACCACGTGGCCAAGCCCCGCATGGTAGAGCGAGGCGCCATGGGCCACGCGCCGGCGCAGGGTCGGGGACGGCCCATCGGGCCAGACCGCCGCCCCAAGAACGACAATCGCGGTTATCGTGCCGTCTTGCATGCCGTCTGCCCCATGCGTATATGCCCCTCAACCCAAGCAAGTGGCGCCATCATGACCAATCCGTTCCAGTTCCTCCAGCAGACCCGTTCCGAGATCGCCAAGGTCGTTTGGCCGACGCGGCGCGAGGTGTTGGTGACGACCGCGATGGTCTTTGCGCTGGCGGTTGTGGCGGCGATCTTCTTTTTCGGTGTCGATTGGGTGATCCGCACGGCGTTGGAATTGATCCTGACCTCGTTCGGCTAGGCTTTGCCGTTTGGGGCCTTGCGTCGAGGGCCTTGCGTTTTGGGGCGCGCGGCGGTATCCGGCCTCAACTTTCCTGACATGATTATGGTAGAACCGGCCCGAAGGGTCTCTACCGGATGTTCGGGGACCATGTTTGACGGGGTGGCACAAGCGCCCCACGCAAAGGGGATAAGGCCATGGCCAAGCGTTGGTATTCGGTGTCGGTGCTGTCGAACTTCGAGAAGCGCATCGCGGAACAGATTCGCACCGCCGTCGAGGAAAAGGGCCTGCATGATGTCATCGAAGAGGGTCTGGTCCCCGAAGAGGACGTGATCGAGATCCGCCGGGGCAAGAAGGTCACCGTGCCGCGCCGGTTCATGCCGGGCTATGTGCTGGTGCGGATGGAGATGACCGGCGAAGGCTATCACGCGATCAACTCGATCCAGCGGGTCACGGGGTTCCTCGGGCCGCAGGGCCGCCCGATGCCGATGCGCGACGAAGAGGTGAACTCGATCCTCAACCGCGTCGAAGAGGGCGAGGCCGCGCCGCGGTCCACCATCACCTACGAGGTCGGCGAAAAGGTCAAGGTCTCCGACGGCCCGTTCGAGGATTTCGACGGCATGGTCGAGGAAGTGGACGAGGACAACCAGCGCCTGAAGGTGACGGTGTCGATCTTTGGTCGCGCGACCCCGGTGGAGCTGGAATTCACGCAGGTCGCCAAGCAGGGCTGAGCCGTTGTAATGTGAGCGTTTGGGCCGTCCCGGTGGGGCGGCCTTTTTCTTTGGGCGAACACCGGCTAGCGTGATGGCCCCTGTATCAAGGCGATTGCGCCCATGTCCGATGATTTAATCACGCCCCCAAACATGCCATTCGCCACGGCGCTGGCCATGTTGGAGGCTGCGCTTACGCAGGACCCGCCCGATGCAAAGGCGTTGGTGCAGGCGTTCGATGCGATTGGAAAGGTCTGGCCCGATGACCCCGGACCGGACGAGGTGCGCCGCCTGTTCGCGGCCTGCCATGGCGCGCTTGCGCTGGGGCGGATCGGGACGCAGCCCGGGCGGCTGTCCTACGCGGCGATGGAAATGATCACGCAGCTCGTCAGCGATCGGGACGGATCGTATCGCAGCCATGTCCGGAACAGTTTCAACCATCACATGGCCTTCGGAAGCGAACTGCCGAAAAGCCGGTTCGGCGATGGGCCGATCCCGATGGCGCATCTGCCGATCACGGCGCGGGAAGCGCGGGCGTTGATCCAGCCGCTGTTCACGCAATACGAGGCGGGGATGGCGGACAATCCCTATGCTTACCTGCGCCTTGCGTGGAAGGTGCTGGAATTCCCGGTGGCACCGTTTGACCGGGTCTTTGACGCATGGCTGCGCGAGGTGGAGGCGAAGGGCCTTGGCCTTGGGGACAGCCATTCGAGCCTGCGCCGGGCGATGGCGTTGACGGCGCTTGCGATGGATGGACGGCAACGCGTGTCGCGCAAGGGGGTCGATACGATTTTCCTGCCGCTTCTGGACCATCCCAACGCGATGCTGGCCGCCGCCGCCGCCCGGTTCATTGGGATGATCCACAACGTGCCGGAGGAGTTCTACACCAACGGCACGCCCTGGGCCTTGCCCGATCTGCTGGATCATATCGCCGGGCGGCCCGCCCCTGTGCGCCGCGCCGTGGCGGGTGGGTTCCTCAACGGGTTTGCCGATTGTGACGAGCCGTTTGCGTTGCTGCGCAAAGACGACCGAATGGAAGGCTACGACCTTGATGCATGGGTCTTTGCGGTGCTCAACGGCACGCCGGAAGAGGTGTTGATCCCCTCGGCGCAGGCGTTTTGGTTTTATGTGCACGAAGGGTTTGCCTATGCCCCGGATTTCGTCATGCGCCTGATCGATCAGGGCCATGATTGGGAGGCGATGATGTGCGCCACCGAAATCCGCGATGTGGTCGAGGGGATGGAGCCCGCGTTGCAGCGCCTGGTCAACTCGGACGATCGCGAGGCCGCGGCAGGTGCGACGCGGCATCTGGCGGCACATTATGCGGCGCGCACGCCGTAACGGCGCGGCTCAGTAGCGGCCCGAATAGCAATAGAGCATGGCGTGAAAATCACTCTCGCTGGCGAGTGCGTCGGGGCAGTGTTCCATGAGGTCGAGGGCGGCGGCTCGGGGTTCAGTGGCCAACTGTGTCCCAATCATTTTGTTCAAAAAATGCGAGTTCCCGTTCCGCAATCACCTTTGTCCATTCATCGTCAATGATAGGCGAATCGATCTCATCCTTGTTGTTCCAGATGACATGTTTCATCTGGTCTTCAAGAAATAGGTAATTCGTGCGCCAACGACGTCCAGATTTTAATATCTCAATTGTGAAGTTAGCAATAATTGGATCTAGATCTTCTACTGATTTTCGAGGTTCTTGTGGATAATCTCTGAATTTTGAAAGCGGGTTAATTGGCCACGAACGATTTTCCCACACGCCAGACCAGTTTCGAAAAGTAATTAGTTGCCCGTTTGAAGCATCACCTTCATAGGCAGCGAAAGCCGGTCCTCGTTCGTAGCGGACGTTCTTGTGATCCAAGTTAATTGTCCCTATCGCATGAAGGCTGGTTGGTGAAAAATCCGTATTGCCGCTTCCAAGAGAGTAGACGCCCTGCACATATCCACCCCATGTGCGGCCAACTTCTTCTCCGAGGAACGTTCCGAAAAGGATCACGTTGTTAAGCTCAGCTATGCCCCTAACAGGGTTCATAAAGTCAGATTCGCCATAGCCATAGTTTGTTATCAGATCATCGTCTGTTGCAAATTGCTGTAGAATATTTATGGCTTGCTCTTTGCCTGACCCAACCACACAAGCATTCTCATACCCAAGAATATCGATTTTATGTGAGTCCTGATAAGTCCATCGGATCATTCGTTCAAAATTGGGATTTTGATAGTCGATGAAACCGATCACTCTAATTTGACCCTTTTCTCCCACTTGAGAATTGAAAATATTGACCAGGTCGCAAATTTTCGTGGTCGGCTCATCTTCAAATTTTATTGAGCGTAGTGTCGCCTCATGTTCGCGAACAAAATGCACAATATTCGGGCCGTACCCGGCAAAGCCAAACGCTCCATACCTATGAATTGTAAAATATTTGCTCACGATACACACAGGCGGGAGATCATTCTTGTTGTTGAACAGCCAATCCTCAGGTTTCTGAACCTGCGTCGGATCTCCTGAGGTTGCGACGCAGTCTGTCGCAATAAAGGCCGTTCCTTGTGTGTAACCACCTAATACCACTGTCATGAAAAAAATCCCCTCAATCTTCATATATTGAAACAATCAACAAGAATTAACGTTTGTGCAACCTCGTACGGCCCCACGATATGCGGCGTTGTTTTCGCATCTACGCTGAGGCGCTGAGCGGGCTT
>CAZPJO010000135.1:0-6726 GCA_964586895.1 uncultured Roseicyclus sp. | reverse complement strand
ACTATGAATAGCGTCATCTCCGCCCAAAACCTCGACCTCACGTTCCAAACCAACGATGGTCCCGTGCACGCCCTCAAGGACGTCTCGCTGGACATCAACGCAGGCGATTTTGTCTCTTTCATCGGCCCGTCCGGCTGTGGAAAGACCACGTTTTTGCGCGTCATGGCGGACCTTGAGCAACCCACGGGCGGCTCTGTCACCGTCAACGGTGTCAGCCCCGAGGAGGCGCGGCGGGCGCGGGCTTATGGGTATGTTTTTCAGGCGGCGGGGCTGTATCCATGGCGGACGATTGAGAAGAACATCAAGCTGCCTCTGGAGATCATGGGATACTCCGCCAAGGACCAACAGGATCGCGTGAACCACGTCTTGCAACTGGTTGATCTCGAAGGGTTTGGGAAGAAATTTCCGTGGCAGCTTTCGGGGGGGATGCAGCAGCGGGCGTCGATTGCGCGGGCGTTGGCGTTTGATGCGGATATCCTGTTGATGGACGAGCCGTTCGGGGCGCTGGACGAGATCGTGCGGGACCGGTTGAATGAGGAACTTTTGAAGCTTTGGGCGGCGACGGAGAAGACGATTGGGTTTGTAACCCACTCCATTCCCGAGGCGGTTTACCTTAGCACCAAAATTGTCGTGATGAGCCCGCGCCCCGGTCGGATTACGGATGTGATCGAGAGCGATTTGCCGCGCGAACGCCCGCTGGATATCCGCGACACGCCGGAGTTTCTGGCGCTGGCGCATCGGGTGCGCGACGGGCTGCGCGAGGGGCATGCCTATGATGAATGAAGGGCGTTTTTCGGGGGCATTTTCCTGTAGTTTTTCTGTAGTTTTTTTAGAACTACACATTTGGCGCACGATTAACCCTGTATCAGTCACAAAGCGTGCGGAGGTGGCATGGCCGTAGCGCTGGACCAGACGGAGGCCCTCCCTTGCGCGTTCTGCATGGCGATGCGGCGCATTTCGATGGCTTTGCTTCCGGTTCTGACGGTGGTGGGGGTGATTGTCGTGATCTGGTACGCGGGCGCATATGCGATGAACCGCGGCATCACATTGGACACCGCCGAGCGGCGCGGCGTGGAATTGACCACGGCGGAGGTGTTCGCCGACACGATGGCGCAGGAGCGCCCGCGCCTGCCCGCGCCGCATCAGGTGGTGGCGGAATTGTGGAACACGACAGCGGGCGAAGAGATGTTCCGCGAGCGGCGCGGTGAGATGCGCCCGAACCCGCGGAGCCTGTTTTTCCATGCCTATCAAACGCTTGCGCCGACATTGTTGGGGTTTGTGATCGGGTCGTTGGCGGGGCTGATGCTGGCCATCGGGATCGTGCACAACCGCGCGATGGACCTCAGCGTGATGCCCTGGGCGATTGCGAGCCAGACGATCCCGATCCTTGCGGTGGCGCCGATCGTGTTCGGGGGGCTGCCCGGGGGGGGGTTGCCGGGGATGGGGCCGAAATCCCTGATCTCGGCCTATTTGAGCTTTTCCCGGGGGGTTGGGGGCTTGGTGACGGGGCGGCGCAGCCCCGGTGCGATGGATCTGGACCTGCTGCGGACCTATTCGGCGAGCCGGGCGGCGACGTTGTTCAAGCTGCGCCTGCCTGCGTCGGTGCCGTTCCTGTTTGCCTCGCTCAAGGTCGGGATCGCGGCGGCGTTGGTGGGCACGATCGTGGCGGAATTGCCGACGGGGGCGCGGTTCGGGCTTGGGGCGCGGTTGCTGACCGGGAGTTATTACGGGCAGACGATCCAGATCTGGAGCGCGCTGTTCATGGCGGCGATCTGTGCGGCGAGTTTGGTGGCGGTGCTGGGGCTGATCGAGCGCGCGACGCTCAGGCGCATGGGGTTGAACGCATGAGCATGTGGCGCGGTCGGGATTTGCATTTTCAGGGAACAAAGATGGGTTGGGAGCGCATTCATGGCGATTGATGCGCGCGTGATCTGGCCGGGTTTGGCGGTGCTTCTGGTGATTGCGGCCTGGGTTTATGACCCGCGCCTGGCGGTGATTTTCGCGATCTGGTTGGGGGCCTGGGCGCTTAACGTGGTGTTGTCGCGCGGGGTGCCGGGGGCGCGGGTGGTGGTGCCGGTGATCTTTGGGGTGACGCTGCTGGCGTTGTGGGAGATGGTCGTGCGGCTTTACGATGTGAGCCCGGTGATCTTGCCTGCGCCGAGCGCGATTGCGGTGGCGTTTGCCGCGAACACGGACATCTTGTGGGCGGATTTCGTGCAGACGATTCTGAAAGGGGCGTTGGTCGGCTATGTGATCGGGTGCGGGGCGGCGGTTTTGGTGGCGCTGGCCGTGGATCGCTCGCCGTTTCTACAGAAGGGCATGTTGCCGGTGGGGTCGTTCCTCGCGGCGCTGCCCATCGTGGGCACAGCGCCGATTTTCGTGATGTGGCTTGGGTTCGGGCCGGGGTCGAAGGCGGCGGTGGTGGTCGCGATGGTGTTTTTCCCGATGCTGGTGAACGCGGTCGAGGGGTTGAAGGCGTCGGACAAGATGCAGCGCGATCTGATGCACACCTATGCGGCGTCGTATTGGCAAGGTCTGGTGAAACTGCGCCTGCCGACGGCTTTGCCGTTCCTGTTCAACGGGTTGAAAATCTGCACAACGCTTGCGCTGATCGGGGCGATTGTTGCGGAATTTTTCGGCTCGCCCACGGTTGGCATGGGCTTTCGCATCAAGATCGAGGTCGGGCGGTTGTCCATGGACGTGGTCTGGGCCTCGATCACGGTGGCGGCGCTGGCGGGGACGGGATTTTACGGATTGATGACGCTTTTGGAGCGGCGATTGACCTTCTGGCACCCATCGCAACGGTGATGCGGGACCGGCACAGAGACCAACAAGAAGACCAACCTGGAGGAAAAACGATGAAAAAACTGACATTTGCGGGGGCCGCACTTCTGGCTTCGGGCGGTATGGCATGGGCCGATGGGCACCTTGATGAGGTCAATCTGCAGCTGCAATGGGTCACGCAGGCGCAATTCGCGGGCTATTACGTGGCGCTTGAGAATGGCTATTACGAGGAAGAGGGGCTGGCCGTGAACATCATCCCCGGCGGGCCGGACATCGCCCCGCCGCAGGTTCTGGCCGGTGGCGGCGCGGATGTGATGCTCAACTGGATGCCCTCGGCGCTGGCGGCGCGTGAAGGTGGTTTGCCGGTCGTCAACATTGCGCAGCCGTTTGTGCGCTCTGGGCTCATGCTGACGTGTTGGGCCGACAGCGGCGTGGTGGAGCCTGCGGACCTTGCGGGCAAAACGGTCGCGCATTGGTTCTTTGGCAACGAATATCCGTTCCTTTCGTGGATGAGCCAGCTTGGCATTGGGGTTGAAGGCGGCGACGATGGTGTGACGCTGTTGCAGGCGGGCTTCAACGTCGATCCGTTGATCCAGCGGCAGGCCGATTGCATGTCGACGATGACCTACAACGAATATTGGCAGGTGATCGATGCGGGTGTGACGCCGGAAGAATTGGTGACGTTCCGTTATGAAGATCAGGGGGTTGCGACCCTGGAAGACGGGATCTGGGCGCTTGAGGAAAACCTTGAGGATCCGGAGTTCGTGGACCGGATGACGCGGTTTGTGCGCGCCTCGATGCAGGGGTGGGCCTGGGCCGCGGAGAACCCCGACGATGCGGCGATGATCGTGCTGGATTACGATGAGACCGGCGCGCAGACCGAAGAGCATCAGCTGCGCATGATGGGTGAGATTGCGCTTTTGGTGGAGGGTGGCGATGGCCGTCTGGACGAAGCGGCGTATCAGCGGACGGTTGATACGCTGTTGGGCGGCGGGTCGGACCCGGTGATTTCGGCGGCGCCCGAGGGTGCGTTCACCCATGTGATCACGGATGCCGCGCTGGCGGAGTGACGCTCTGAGACAATGCTACGGACGGCCCCGCGCGGATCACCTGCGCGGGGCCGTTTTTTGTTGGAGTGCGATCATGACCAGCGGCTTAGCGACGGATATCGACGGTGCGATTGACGGGCTCCGGCGCGCCGGATGGGTAATATTCGGGCGCGGTGGCGGGTTGTTGGGGCGGCTTTGCATCTTCCGCCGGCGCCGTGTCTGGGCCGTTGGCGTCGTTGACGGCACTGGTGCCCGGCAATGGAGCGTCGTCTGCGGCATCCGGCACCTCAGCTATCGCGACCGGGTCGGGCGAAGCCATGGCGAGCATGGCAAGCGGCGGCCGTGGCGGTGCTGGTGGCGGCGGGATGTCATCGTTGTCGCCGACCTGAAACATATCAAGTGGTTTCACGGCACGGGCGGTTTGGGCCGCGTCCGGCGCGGCTTGATCGTGGTGTCGGGTGGCGCGCGTGGTATCGGCCTTGTCCGGGGCGGTGACCGGGTTTTTGGTTTCGGCCTGGCCCGTTACGGCCCCCGGGGTTGCATGTATATCGGCCCGCAGGGGGGAGACGGCCAATTCGACACGGGACGGTGTGTTTGTAATATCCATGTTCGCTCTCCCAAAACGCAATGCGTTCAGAGTGCCCCACCACGACATCATATATGGGGCGGGCCTTAACAAGCCATGAACGCAGAGCGGAAAGTATGGAAAAATTTATGTAAATCAGAATATTAAAGACAATTTGGCCGATGGAAGTTTATCGTGTAAAATTTTTGTAAAGCTGGTAAATATTGCCAATGAAAGACACGACCAAAGACAGCGCAAAGGCCAGCGCCCCGTCGGATATCACCGGCAGCCGCATCCGCGAGCAGCGTCTGGCGCGGGGGTTGAAACAGGCCGCACTGGCCGATGCGGTGGGCGTGTCGCCGTCGTATCTTAACCTGATCGAGCACAACCATCGCCGGATCGGTGGCAAGCTTTTGCTGGAGCTTGCGCGGGTTCTGGATGTGGACCCATCGGCGTTGACCGAAGGGGCGGATGCGGAGGTCAGCGCGCTTTTGGATGCGGCCGCGCGGGCACAGGGCGACCTGGGCCCCGAAAGTGCGCGGATCGACGAATTGGCGGCGCGGTTTCCCGGCTGGACCGCGCTTATCGCGGCGCAGGAACGGCGGGTGCGCCGCCTTGATGCGCAGGTCGAGGCGCTGCGTGACCGGCTGAGCCATGACCCGGTGTTGTCGGAGGCGATGCATGATGTGTTGTCCTCGGTCGCGGCGATCCGGTCCACGGCCGACATTCTGGTGCGCGAGACGGATTTGGACCCGGCCTGGCGCGGACGGTTTCACCGCAACCTGCATGAAGAGGCAGAGCGTTTGTCGGCGCAGGCAACGGGCCTTCTGGCGCAGTTCGAGGCCCCCGATGCGGACGTGGGCTCGCCCGCCGAAACGGTCGAGGCGATGTTCGAGGCGGCGAGCCATCTTTTCCCACAGATCGAGGCCGAAGGGGCGGGTGCGATAGCGGCGGTTTTGGACCGGGCGCCGGGGATGGATCATCCGGCGGCGCGGGCGATGGGACTGGCGCGGTTGACGGAATACGCAAGTGATGCCGCGCTGTTGCCGCTTGAGCCGTTTACCAAGGCCGCGCAGGAGGTTGGGTTTGACCCGGTTGCCCTTGTCGCGCGGATGGGTGTGGGCGTGGCCCCGGTGCTGCGGCGCATGGCGAGCCTGCCTGTGGGATGCGGGGCGCCGCCGGTGGGGCTGGCGATGTGCGATGCGGCGGGGGCGATGGTGCACCGCCGGCGGATGTCGGGTTTTGCATTGCCGCGCGTGGTGGCGGGGTGCCCGCTCTGGCCGCTGTACCGGGCGTTGGCGCGACCCGGACAGGCCGAAGAGGCCGAGATCGAGATGCCGCACGGCGCGCGATTCCACGTCTGGGCGGTGGCCGATATGCAGGAGGGCGCGGATTTCGGGGCGGCGGCCCATGTGCAAGGTGTGATGTTGATCATGCAGGCCACACAACGCGACCGGAGCCTTGCGGTGATCGCCGCAGGCCCGGGATGCGAGACCTGTTCCCGCCCGGCATGCCCGGCCCGGCGCGCAGGTGCGCCCGTTATCTGACGCAAATTTGTTGCGCTATGCCCGCACTTTGGGCAATGTTGGGAAACCAGGCACGGGCGAAGGACCATCCCCCCCGTGGTGGAGGACTGGGCATGATACAAGAACACCTATCTCCCGACGCGGGACCGGGCACGATCCTGATCGTTGAGGATGAGAGCAATATCCTTGAGGCGCTGACCTTCATCCTGAGCCGGGCGGGTTGGGATGTGCGGGGCCATGGCAAGGGCGACACGGCGCTGGCCGAGGTGGCGCGGCTTAACCCTGATGTGCTGGTGCTTGATGTGATGTTGCCGGGATGCTCGGGCTTCGACATCCTGCGCGCGCTCAGGGCGGAGGCGGCGACGCGTGATCTGCCGGTTGTGATGCTGACGGCGAAGGGCCAGGCGCAGGACCGCGATCAGGCGCAGGCCTTGGGCGCCAATGCATTCCTGACCAAACCATTTTCCAACGACGAATTGCTAAGCGTTGTCAGGGAGATAGCGCCCGGTCGCGTGGTGCCCCAGGCGGCGGCAGGACGGGGCTGAGGCGATGGCCCGGCGGCTGTTTCTGGAGCGGCGGACCTATCGGTTGAACCGATTGCAGGACGCCGCGCGGCTTTTGCCGGTTCTGGGCCTTGTGTTGATTTTCGGCCCGATTTTCATCCGCGGACCAGAGGCGGACGCGGTCGATCTGTCGGGAACGTTGGTCTATTATTTCGTGATCTGGGCGGGTCTTATCGCGCTGACCGCGTTTGTCAGTGGCGCGTTGAGCCGAATGCAGGGGATCGACGACACAAGCCCCG
>CAZPJO010000134.1:0-6750 GCA_964586895.1 uncultured Roseicyclus sp. | reverse complement strand
GTCTTCAACATCCTTCTGCAGGTCATGGACCACGGCACGCTGACCGATCACAACGGGCGCTCGGTCGATTTCCGCAACGTGGTCCTGATCATGACCTCTAATGCGGGCGCCGCGGAACAGGCCAAAGCGGCCATCGGCTTCGGCCGCGACCGTCGCGAAGGTGAGGATACCGCTGCGATCGAACGAACCTTCACGCCCGAGTTCCGCAACCGTCTGGATGCCGTCATCTCCTTCGGCGCCCTGCCCAAGGATGTGATCCTGCAGGTCGTCGAGAAGTTCGTCCTCCAGCTTGAGGCGCAACTGATGGACCGCAACGTCACGATCGAGCTTACCAAGCCCGCCGCAGAATGGCTGGCCGACAAGGGCTACGATGACCGCATGGGCGCCCGCCCCTTGGGTCGTGTGATCCAGGAGCACATCAAAAAGCCCCTTGCCGAGGAACTGCTTTTCGGCAAGCTCGCCAAGGGCGGCAACGTCAAGGTCGGTGTGAAGGATGGCGAAATCGAGCTTCGGATCGAAGAACCCGGAAGCCCGCGCTTGTCGCCCAAGAAGAAGCCACCGCTTCTGACCGCTGACTGAACGGACGCAATATCTGGACCAGAGCAAATGGGGCTGGTGGCATACGCTGCCGGCCCTTCTCTTTGGCCCAATTCAAGCACGGCGCATCTGCGAGGAGGGCCGCAGGCCCGAGGAGAAGCCGCCGCCTATCGCTCGGTCAGCTTCAATTCGATCCGCCGGTTGGACGCCTGCCCCCCAGCCGTCGCATTGGACGCAATCGGGCGATGCTCTCCGAACCCCGTCGCCGCCAAACGCGCGGGCGGGATGCCAAGCTGCTCCGACATATACAGCACAACCGACAAGGCGCGTGCCTGGCTCAGTTCCCAATTGTTGGCAAACGCGGCCCCTTCGCGCAGCTGCTGATCATCGGTATGGCCATCCACGCGGATGATCCAATCGATCTCCGGTGGGATCTCATCGGCCACCTCTCGCAACAAGTCCGCCACGCCCTCGATCTGCGCAAGGCCCTCTGCGGCAAGGTCGGCTGAGCCCACTTCGAACAAAACCTCCGACGAGAACACAAACCGATCGCCGTCGATCCGCACACCCTCACGCCCTTCCAGAAGTTCCCGCAACCGCCCGAAAAACTCCGACCGATACCGCTCCAATTCCTGCGCCTCGGCGGCCAAGCGCTCGGCCTCAGCCGCCTCAAGCGCCGCGTTCGTGCGCTCCTCCGCGGCCAATTGCGCCAGCGCTGTGTTCAGGCGCGACCCGAGCGATGAAATCTGAACCTGCGCCTCGACATCCCGCTCATCCGCCTCATCCAAAAGCGCCTCAAGCGAGCCCAGTTGCGAGCGCAATGCAGCCACTTGTTCATTCAAAAGGGCGACCTGCCGCGCGCTTTCCGCCGACGCGCTTTCGGCGGTGTCCAGCTCTCGATTGGCCTGTGCCAAAAGGACCGCGCGCGCCTCTGCCTCGCTCAGCGCCTGAGCCAGATCGGCGTCCGTCGCCTCCTGTGCGGCAAGGGCGGCGACCAACTGCGCCTCCAATGTCGCCAATTCGTCCGACACGTCCGAGGCCTGCGCCGTCACATTCCCAAGCCGCGCAGAGAGGTCGTCGCGGGCCGCTTCCGCCGCCGCCAGAAGGGTCAGTGTATCCTCCGCGCGCTGACGCTGTTGCTCAAGCGCAAGTGTCATCGCCGTCAATTCCGCATCCGCATCCTGCAACCGCTGCCGCAGCGCCTCCGCCGCCGCCGCTTCCGCCAGGCGCGCGGCCTCTTCCTCGGACAATTCCGTTTCCAAACCGCTAAGCCGCTCACGCAAGGCCGCAGCCGCCGCCTGCTCTGCCAATTGTGCCGCCTCCGCCTCGCTTAGGTCCGTCTCGGCGGCCTGCAACTCTGCCTCTAGCGCCTCCGCTCGCACATCACGGGCTTCCAGCGCCGCCAAAGCATCCGCCAGCGACGCATCGCTCTGGGCCGCCTGCGCTTCAAGATCGGTGACCAAGGCTTCCAGCGCCTCGCGCCGGGCCGCGGCCAGACGTGCGGCCTCTGCCGTTGCGTCGATTTCGGCGCGGGCACTGGCCAGCGCAAGGTTCAAGGCATCGGCCTCCGAAAGTGCCTCGGACAGCTCGGCCTCGGTTTGGCTCAATCCGGCCGTCAATTCCGTGTTCTGCGCCAGCAACCCCGCGACCTGCTCTTCAAATGCCACGATGCGCGCGGCCTGTTCGGCACGTTCGGCGGTCAGTGATGCGATGACCGCCTCTTGCGCCTCTGCCGCTGCCTCCGCCGCCGTCAACGACCCGCTCAATGTCGCCACCCGGCTTTCCAATTCACCGGCGCGCGCCTCTTCCAATCCCAATGCCTCGGAGAGCTGGTTCACTTGGGCTGCGAGGGCGTCCAATTCGTCATCTTGCGAGCTAATTTCTTCGGACAGGACGAATTGCATGATCATGAAGATCGACAGAACGAAGATCATCACCATCAAAAGGGCCGTGATCGCATCGACGAATCCGGGCCAGATCGTGCCCGACATGCCTTGGCGTGAGCCCCGGTGAAAGGCCATGGCTACTCGCCCTGCGCCTGACGACGCGCCCTGGCCTGGGTCGGGGCACGTGCCGCCTGCGTCAACGCGTTAAGCGCCTGCGTCAATTGCGTGATATCACCGCGAAGGCCCATGACCTCGGCATCGCGCCCCTGGCCCATCACCTCGGAAAGCTTGAACAATTGCACATCGATCGACCGCAACCGGTTGCGGCTTTCATCGTCCAGACCATTTTCCGTCGCCATCGCATCAAGCGACGCGGAAAGACGATCCTGCGCCTCGGCCAGGCGTTCGGTGACGGCGGCCGGTCCGGGGCCAAGCCGTTCGGTCATTTCCTCGATCGATTGCGACAGGGTCATCAAACGCTGTTCCGTGGCCGTGCGGCGGGTCTCGGATTGCGCGAAGAGCGACTGCAGTGTGTCCATCTGGTCGACCATATGGTCGAGCACAGTGGCAATCGCGGCCTTGTCTACGGCCCCATCGCCCTCGCCCGAGGAAAACGAAACCCGCGTGATCGAGGCCAGCCATTCCTCCAGCTCACGGTAAAACCGGTTCTGCCCGTGTCCGGCGTAAAGCTCCAACAAACCCACCACCAGCGATCCTGCCAATCCCAGAAGCGACGAGGCAAACGCCGTGCCCATACCGCCCAACTGATCCTCCAGCCCGTCCATCAGCCGCCCGAACACGGCCAGCCCCTCTTCGCCATCGGTCGGTTGCAACGAGCGGATCGTCTCGACCACTGCCGGGACCGTCGTCGCGAGGCCAAAGAACGTCCCCAAAAGGCCCAGAAAAATCAGAAGGTTGGCGATGTACCGCGTGATGTCGCGGCTTTCTTCCATCCGCGCGCCAACCGAATCCAGCACCGATTTCGCCGACGCCGGCGTCACCTGCATGCGGTTGCCGCGCATCCGCGCCACACCGGTCATCGCGGCCAGCAATCGGGGCGGCTTTTCCTCGGATGTCGCGGCGGCTCCGCCGGCCAATTGCTCGATCCATGCGACCGACGAAAACAACTGGATCACCTGGAAGAACGTCGCGAAAACGCCGACGACGAACACAATTCCGATCGTCCCGTTCAGGAACGGCGCCGACAGGAACACGGGCTCCACACTTGGCCAAACCACAACGCCGCCCGCTATGACCAGCGCAAGGATGATCACCATCAGCACAATCTGCTGCGTGGGTCGTGTGAACCGAGGCGCCCCTGCGCCCTCTCTGCTGCTCGCCATGGCGTTTCAAATCGCTCTTGGGTCGTGTGTCGCGTAAGCTTACACCGTGTCGAACGGTTTCGCCAACAAAAGCCTTAACCTTTCCGACGCATCCCCTGCACCTGCGCAACAAGCCGGTCAAGGTCATCATCCCCGATGCCCAATTCCGCCAGATGCGCCGCCGTATTGTAAAGGTATTCGTCGTTCGGCCCGCGCCCGCCATGGGCGCCCGCGATAATCCGGGCCTGCGCCTCCAACGGGTGCTGGCAATATTGGTCGTGGTCGCGGTCGATGACATAGGCCAACACATCCGATTGCCGCGCCCCATCGCGGAATTCGACCTCTTGCCGGGTTTCCAGATAGGCGGATGAAATCAACTCCCGCTCGCGCAAATACGCCAAGGTCGCCGCTTCCGTGCCCGCCTCCGCCCGGAGGGCCAAGCCGTCGCAAAACGCGTCCGGCGCCGCGTCGAGGGCCAGAACCAGCCCCGGATCGGCCTCGGTTCCGCGGTGATGAATGGACGTCATGCAAAACGACCGGTGCCAGCCATGCAACCGCGCAATCCGCGTCTCGGCCACCGAAAAGCCCGGATTCCACAAAAGCGAGCCATAGCCGAAAACCCAAAGCGGTGAAGTCATGGAGAAGGTCCTTGTCGTGCCCCGTCCGTATAGGGGATAGATGCGCCAAGGGGGAGAGTGATGAAGCGCCTTTTGATCCTGATCGTTGTGCTTGGCGTGCTTGGCGGCATTGCCTGGGCCGGGGTCGCCATGACCATGCAGACGGCGGCAACACGCTGGCTTGACGACCGCCAGATCGAAGGCTGGGTGGTGAATGTCGCCGATGTGTCGGTCGAAGGCTTCCCACTCGATTTCGAGACCGAGTTCACCGACCTGCAACTGGCTGATCCTGAAACCGGGCTGGCCTGGTCCACGCCGCGCTTTCGGCTGGCGCAACAGGTCCACCGCCTCGACCGGATCACCGCCACGTTCCCCGAGCCTCAGACAATCGCCTCCCCTCTCGAACGGCTGACGCTGACGAGCGCCGCGATGACCGCCGATCTCGATGTGCGCCCGACCGCGAATTTCGCGCTTGATGGGCTGGACGGCGTGGTAAGGGATCTTTCAGTGACTTCCTCGCTTGGTTGGAGCCTTGCGCTTGGCCACGCCAACCTGACCATCCTCGACATGGCCCAGGACACAAATCGCTACGAGATCGTCCTGAGTGCCGTTGACCTGAACCCGCCGCAAACCGTGCGCAACATGCTCGATCCGGCGGGGGTTCTGCCCGAATTGGTGGAGCAATTCACGCTTTCCACCCGCGCCCGCTTTGACGCGCCTTGGGACATGTCCGCCATCGAGGTTGCCCGCCCGCAACCCACCGAGATTGAAATCGAACAGATCAGCGCGAATTGGGGCGACATGCTGTTCCGCGCCACCGGCACGCTTGATGTGACGGCCGGCGGTGTGCCCGAGGGTGCGCTTGCGGTGCGGGCTGAAAACTGGCGTGCGATGGTCGATTTGGCGGAAAACGCGGGCCTGCTGCCCCAACGCCTGCGCCCCACCGCCGAAGCGATGCTTGAGGTTCTGGCAGGCATGAACGGAAGTGCTGAAAACATCGACGCCACCTTGGATTTCTCTAACGGACGCGTCTTTATCGGCCCTTTGCCCATCGGCCCCGCGCCGTCCCTGCGCATCCGCTAGCGGCAGTACGCCCCCGAGCGATATGAGGCCACGTCGAAATGAAAGTGGTCCTGGTGGAACCGGTCCGATTCCGGCCCAAGTACCGTTCCGAACGTGCCGCAGGCGGCTTGGTGCAAGCTCCGCATGACCCCGGAATTGCCGCTGCGCCAATCGCTCAACACGCTCAATTCGCTGCCATTCTGAAGGCCGATCCCGGCAATATCGATGGCATTGCCGGTTGAATGCTCCGACAGGCGCGCGCCACGCTGCGAATTGCGGGTGCGGCAGGCATAGCTGGCCACAACGCGCAGGTTGGCGATGCCGCCGCCGGTGCCTCCGATGATTTCATCGGCGTCCAGAACCCATTGGCTGACCGATTGCGCGGTGGTGCAATTTATCGTCGCGGGTTGGGTCAATTGCACCCCATGGACCACCCGCAGCCGCACCGCGTTCTGGATGCCACACCCGGCGATCCGGCCGACGACCGGCTCGATCACGTCGCCTTGCAGACCGACAACACCGCACAGCGCGCCGCTGCTTTGTCCCGGTCGCGTGACCGTGCCGGGCGTGTTGCGCGTCGCGGCCGACCTCACCCGCCCCTCAAGGCCATCGGGCCGCAGGCTCGGGCGCAGGGAACTGACCACCGCCAGGTCCGACCCGCCACCACCAACCACCGTCGGCGCCGGGGTGCCGGGGCGCGGGCGGAAGAGGTTCCCAAGAATGCCTGGCTGTTGGTCGGGCTGTTGTTGTGTAGCGGCGGGGGAGGATGGGGCGATGTCCGCCACCTCTTCGCCGGCCTCTTCGGTGACCGAGGGCGCAGAGGTGGGCGCGGCGATAGGCGTGCCACCGGGGCGCGCCATGGGCCTCATCGACGCCGCCGGGGCCTGCGCCGTACCGCCCACCTCGGGCCCGCCCAAACTCTGCGCGGATACCTGCGTGGCAAGGCTCAGGCCAAGCGCCATGATCACAGCCCGCCAGATCATTCCGCACTCTCCTTCTTCGCACCACCCCGGCCGAAATTCGGCGCATCGGTGTCCTGACCCGCCTCGATGATGCCACGGCGGATGCCCCTGGTGCGGGTGAAATAGGCGCGCAGATGATCCCCGTCACCCGTGCGGATCGCGCGCTGAAGGGCGAAAAGCTCCTCCGTGAACCGCCCCAGGATCTCCAGCGTCGCCTCCTTGTTGGACAGGAACACATCGCGCCACATCGTCGGATCACTGGCCGCGATCCGGGTGAAATCGCGAAACCCGGCGGCGGAATATTTGATCACTTCGCTATCGGTCACGCGGCGCAGATCATCCGCCACGCCTACCATCGTATAGG
>CAZPJO010000133.1:0-6816 GCA_964586895.1 uncultured Roseicyclus sp. | reverse complement strand
GCGGTGCAGGATGCGTTCCGGCCCTTTGGCAACACGCACACCAACATGCCCCACGATCACTGGCGGATCTGGAAAACCGCCAATGATCTTGGCCTTCACGGCTAGGAATAGCTGAGGCGCGTGTCCGCGCGCGCCTCAAGGAGGCACAGATGATCTGGACTGATCTACAATCCACGCTCGGGCGCGCGGGCTATGTCGCTTCCGATGACTTGGCGGTTGCCTTGCAGCTTGCCTTGTCCTTGGGGCGCCCACTGCTTCTTGAAGGGGCCGCGGGCGTCGGCAAAACAGAAGTCGCGCGGACCTTGGCCGCAACGCGGGAAACGCGGCTGATCCGGCTGCAATGCTACGAGGGGTTGGACGCCGCGCAGGCGATATATGAGTGGAACTACCAGCGACAATTGCTGGCCATCCGAGCCTCGGCTGAGGATGGGGAAACGGGAAAAGCCGTCGAAGACCGGATCTTCTCGCGCGAATTCTTGCTGGAGCGCCCGTTGTTGGCCGCGATCAGCCAGGACACGCCCCCGGTTCTCTTGATCGATGAAATTGACCGCGCGGATGAGGAGTTTGAGGCCTACCTCCTTGAAATTCTATCGGATTTCCAAATCTCCATCCCTGAGCTTGGCACGATCACCGCCAAGTCGCGACCGATTGTGATCCTGACATCCAACGGCACGCGCGACCTGTCTGACGCGTTGCGCCGTCGCTGCCTCTACACATACGTGAACTACCCTACCCGAGAAACGGAAGTTGCGATCCTCAAGGCGCGGTGCCCGGAGATTGAAGCGAAGCTGGCCGCTCAGATTGTGGGCTTCGTGCAAAAGCTGCGTGAAGAAGAGCTGGAGAAAACACCCGGCGTGGCCGAAATGCTCGATTTTGCCGCCGCTCTCATGGGTCTTGGCATTGCGGATCTGACAAGTGATCCGGCCACCTTGCAGGCGACGTTGACGACGCTGCTGAAGACCCAGACCGATCAAGCGCAGATCACGCCCGAAGTGGCGGGGCGCATCGCGGGGCGCGCGGCATGAGCCGTGTCACCCGGTTCGCGGGCCGCGATCCCGGCCCCGCCGCGCGGGTGGCCGGGTTCGTGGGACATCTGCGCGATAATGGCATGCGCCTTGGCGTGGCTGAGGCGGCGACGGCCTTGGACGCCCTGAACACCCTATCCGCGACATCCGCCGATGACGCGCGCCGCGCCCTGCGCGCCGTTTGCACCGGCTGCAAGGAAGAGGCAGAGCAGTTCGACGCGCTGTTTGACAGCTACTGGATGGACGCGGGCCGGGTGCGCCGCAAAGTGGTGCCGTCCAAGTCGAGCAGCAACAGTGACGATGTGCATTCCTCCCGCGATGCAGACGGGCGCGAGGCCAGCGCGGCAGGCTCCGCCACAGCGCCCGATACTGGCAACGGCGAGGCCGATAGTGATGGCACCGGCAAGCTGATCGCGACCGATGTGCGCAACCTCTCGCGCAAGGATCTGCGCGATCTGGTGCGCCCCGATGAAGTGGCCGAGGCCGAGGCCGTTGCACGCCGTTTGGGTGCGGCCCTGCGCGACCGGCGGTCAAGGCGGCGCATCGCGGCCCGCAAGGGCGACCGATTGCACTTTCGCAAGATCATCCGCGCGAGCCTTGCCACGGGCGGCGAGCCGCTGCGCCTGCTGCGCAAACGTCGCCCGGATCGCACGCGCAAGATCGTGGCGCTTTGCGATGTGTCGGGGTCCATGACCGTTTACGCGCAAGTCTTTCTGGCCTTCCTGGCGGGTTTGTTGCGGGCTGACACAGCCGCCGATGCCTACCTCTTTCACACGCGCCTGGTTCGGATCACCGAAGCGCTGCGCGACAAGGACGCGATGCGCGCCATCGGGCGGATGTCGTTGATGGCCGATGGGTTTGGCGGCGGGTCCAAGATCGGGCCGTCGCTTGGCCTCTTTGCCGAAACCTATGCGCGCCGCTTTGTGGACGGGCGCAGCGTCGTGCTGATCCTGTCCGACGGCTATGACACGGAACATCCCGAACATATCGACGCGGCCCTGGCGAAGCTGAGGAAGCGTGGGTGCAAGATCATTTGGCTCAACCCTCTGAAAGGCTGGACAGATTACGCGCCCGTGGCCGAGGGCATGGCCGCCGCCCTGCCCCATCTTGATCTCTTCAAGGCCGCCAACACGCTCGACGACTTCGCAGCCCTTGAACGCGAATTGGAGGCGTTGTGAGCCCGGCTGAAATCCTCTCCACCGACATGACCGAGGCCGCGCAGGCCCTGCGCGACAAGCACGAACCCTTCGCGTTTGCCACCATCGTGCGCACCATGGGCTCCACGGCGGCCAAACCCGGCGCCAAGGCCCTGCTCAGCGCGGACGGCACCATTGTTGAGGGGTGGCTTGGCGGCGGATGCACGCGCGGTGCGGTCAAGCGCGCGGCCGTGCAGGCCTTGCGCGATGGCACGCCGCAACTCATCTCGGTCGCGCCCGAAGAATTGCTGTCGGAGAAGGGCGTTTCCGCGGGCGATGAGGTCGATGGCACCCGCTTTGCCCGCAACGGATGCCCGTCCAAAGGCACCATCGACATCTTTATCGAGCCCTGTATCCCGATGCCGCAGCTTGTCGTCATGGGGGCCTCTCCCGTGGCTCAGGCGTTGTGCTCATTAGCGCCGCAGTTTCATTGGAACGTCGCGAGCACGCCACCTGTCCAGGAACAGGTTCCCCCCCATCAATCGCGCTTCATTGTCGTGGCGACGCAAGGCCAGGGCGACATGGACGCCCTCACCGCCGCGCTGTCTTGCCAGACCGAATATGTGGCGTTTGTTGGAAGTACGGCCAAGTTCGCCTCTCTCTCGCGCAAGCTGGAAGCCGCGAGCATTGACCCGGCGGCAATCGCACGCGTCCGCGCGCCCGCGGGCATCGATCTGGGGGCCGTCACACCAGAAGAGATCGCCTTGTCGATCTTGGCCGAGCTTGTGCAGGTCCGCCGCGCCGTGGTGATGGATGCCCATGTCTGAGACTGTCGCAATCATGCTGGCTGCGGGCCTGTCGCGCCGGATGGGCGAGCGCAACAAACTGCTGTTGCCTGTTGGCGGCATCCCCATGATCCGACACATGGTTGAAACCTATGCTGCGGCGACGGGGCATCCCGTTTGCGTCGTCACGGGGCACCAGGCGGACAAGATCAGCGACGCTTTGGCAGGCACCCCCGCGCGCACCCATTTCAACCCCGATTATGCGTCGGGTCAGGCGACCTCTGTCGCCTGCGGCCTTCGGATGGCCCCGCATTGCGCCAGACTTCTGATTGGTCTGGGCGATCAACCGCATCTCACGGCCCCAAATCTGCGCGCCCTGCTAGCCGCCCATGACGCGGGCGACCACGCGAAAATCTCCATTCCACAGATCGGAAATCAACGCGGCAATCCCATTGTCGTGCCCGACGCCCTGCGCGCGCGCCTGCTTGCGGACCCCAGAGCGCCCGGGTGCAAGAAATTCACACGCACCCATCCCGAACATGTGCAATTCCACGCCCTGCCCCAACCCGGCTTTTACGCCGATGTCGACACGCCCGAGGCTTACGACGCCCTGAACCCCACACGCGGCAAGGTCGCGTCATGAGCAATTTCAAAGCCGCAATCGCCCGTATCCGCCACAAATTCGCGCTGACGCCAGAGCAGGCCGAGACGTTGGCCGCGATCAAATTCCCCTGTTGCTAGAAAAGAAGGAGCCCGCCATGGAACTCTCGGACGAAATCATCATCAACGCCCCCAAGGATCAAGTCTACGCCGCCCTGAACGACCCGCAAATCCTTGAGCAGTGCATTCCGGGGTGCGAGGAGTTGATCAAGCACTCCGACACGGAACTTGAGGCCAAAGTCGTGCTCAAGGTGGGCCCGGTGAAGGCGCGGTTCAGCGGTGAGGTCCAATTGGACACAGCCGGGGCGCCCGATGCGTTCTCCTTGACAGGTCAGGGCAATGGCGGCGCTGCCGGTCATGCGAAAGGGGGCGCAGATGTTACCTTGACCGAGAACGCCGACGGCACCACGACGCTGCGCTATGAAGCGAAGGCCGACATCGGTGGGAAACTCGCGCAATTGGGAAGTCGGCTCATCCAGAGCACGTCGAAGAAACTCGCTGCGAAGTTCTTCAAATCATTCGCAGAAATCCTGAATGAAGACGCCTCCGCCTGAGGGTTCGACCTATGCCGAACATCCGGCGGACATCATAGCGAACCCCGCGGATCCGATTGGCATGGGCAGTGCGATTGGCGCAGAGCGCGCGAATGGAAGCGAAAGTGGCGGGGCGGATACAGCTTCCGTGCCGCCTACAAATCGCGCCGGTCCTGTCCTGGCGCAGCACAATAGCGGGCAAAGGCAGAAACACCGCCGCTAGATGAACTTCTTGCCGCCGTCGATGACCAGCGTCTGACCAGAGGTGTAGCGCGACAGGTCAGACGCCAGATACAGCACCCCGCCCGCAATATCGCTCAGCTCGCCATTGCGCTGCAGGGCGGCCTGGCTGGCCCCGTATTCAGATGCATTGTCGATCAGATCGCAACTGGCATCCGTCAATGTAAAGCCCGGCGCGATGACGTTGACGCGGATGTCGTCACGGCCCAGTTCCCGCGCCATCACGCGGGTCATCGCGATGACCGCGCCCTTGGAGGCGACGTAATGCATCCAATGGGGCGAGCCGGAAAACACCGTGGCCGAGGCGATGTTGATGATGGACCCGCCCGTGCCGGGTGCGATCAACGGGGCAAGTGCGCGGCTGACCTGCCACACGCCTTTGACGTTCACGGCCATGACCCGGTCCCATTCCGCCTCGTCCAACTCTGCAAACGGCGCGCGGGTCAGCCCACCGTAGATGGCGGCGTTGTTCACCAAGACATCCAATCCGCCCAATGCGTCCCGGGTCGCCTTGGCCATCGCCGCGCAACTGGACGCATCGGCGACATCGACCGCGCAGGCATTGGCCCTGAACCCTCTGTCACACAAATCCCCGGCGGTGCGCGCCGCCCCCGCGCCATCGATATCAGCCACCATGACATGCGCCTGCGCCTCGCACAGCGCCTCCGCAAATCCGCGCCCCAAACCGCCTGCGGCCCCCGTGATCAGGACGCGTTTACCGCTCAGGTCGATCTCGCTCATGTCGCCTCCTCTAGGTAGCCGTCCAGTTGCGCTTCGGCCCGGACGGTGGCCAGAAAGGTCGCCGACAAGGCGCGGCCCGGCTCGGTCAGCATGAAGGGCAATGACACGACTTCAAGGGACGCGACGTATTCCATCGCATCCCACCCATACCAGCCCCGGATGATCCGCATGCCATGGCGTGTCGTGCGCCACCCCTTGTCCGCGTCCTTCATGACCGCATCGTTGATCGACCGCGCCTCTTTCACGGTGTCATGGCCGTCGATGATGGCAAGGATGGATCGGGCGCGCGCGTCGTCCATTCCATGATCGCGCAGGATGCCGGACGCGATCTCCACCCCGAACATCTCATGGTCGCGCACCAGATCCCTGCGCGTCGGGTCCTTGCCGATCGCCAGCAGCAGCAGATCGGGATCAATGCGTTTCCAGCCGACGTCATGGAGCAGGATTGCGGGCAACACGATATCCGCCTCGGCCTCCGGGACCAGGTCCAGCAAGGCTTTGCCCAAGCCATACGCCACAAGGGTATGTTCATCGTTGTTGCGCACATCGAGGTAAGGCCGGGCCGCTTCCCACAACGCCACATCCTGCGCGCGCAAAAGGGGCTCCGTCATTTTGGCACCTCGCGGGCCATGTCGCCCGTTTCGGGTCCACCGCAGAATTTCACCGCACCCGCTCTTTCCCAAGCGCACCAAGCATGATCCAAACCCAACTCCACCCGATGCCTCCCTAAAGCACGTGCAGCTTCAGCGCATCGCACGAACGCTCCAGCGCCTGCGCCGCAAAGGTGCGGCCCGCGTCCGTCTCCAACTGCCCGTGGACCGTTGCAAGATGATCCACATAGGCCCGCGGCGTCTTGCCGAACCAATCGGACGCGATGGCGATCCCCGTCACCTCAAAGCGCCACAGTTTGTCCGCATCGCGCACGATCCGGTCGTTGAGGTGATGGGGATCGGGCCGGGTGTCGTGGCCGTCGATGATCTCGCAGACCTGCGCGATGACCTCAGCGCTCCAACCGGTGTCCTGCAGCACTTGCGTGCCAAGGCGCACGCCCTCGACTTCATGCAGATACCGCACGTCCGAGGTCAGGTAATTCTCGGACCGGAAGCCTTGTTCGATGATGTCGCCCTGATCAATGGAGTGCCAGCCAATGTCGTGCAGCAAGATCGCCAGCAAGCAGATATCGCGATCCGCATCGCGGTATTCTTCCAACAACCGCTCACACCAATCAAATGACAACGGAATATGCACGTCGTTCTTGCGCGCGCGCATGTAGGGTTCGGCACGCGCCCAGACAGGATCGTAGCGGGCGGGGTCGTGTTGGGCGGGGTCAGTCATGGTTCTGGTCCTTGAACGCGGCGCGACGGGCCTTCCCCCGCGCCGCATTGGGGTTAGTCGAGGATCTCGACCGTGCCCTTGTTGCCATCCACACGCACCCGCATGCCGGTTTTGATCTTGGAACTGGCCTTGCCGGTGCCCGTGACCGCCGGAAGCCCGTATTCGCGGCACACGATGGCGGCGTGGCTCATCATGCCGCCGATATCCGTGACGGCGGCGCTGATCTTGCCAAAGACCGGCGCCCAGGATGGGGCCGTGACCGGGGTCACAAGGATTTCCCCCTTCTCCAACAGGCTTAATTCATCGGGGCTGCGCAACACACGGGCGATGCCTTCGACCACACCCGGAGAGCCCGCCATAC
>CAZPJO010000132.1:5109-6822 GCA_964586895.1 uncultured Roseicyclus sp. | reverse complement strand
CGTCTATATCGACCAGATCCGCAAACACGGCCTTTATGACGAGATCTGGCAGGCTTTCGTCGCGATCCTGCCCGTGCGCACCGTGGGCGTCATGGGGGATGGGCGGACGTATGATTACGCCTGCGCCCTGCGCGCCGTCACCTCGGTCGATGGCATGACCGCCGATTATTATCCGTTTTCGCATGATTTCCTGGGCGAAACCGCGACGCGCATCATCAACGAGGTGCCGGGGATCAACCGTGTGACCTATGACATCACCTCAAAGCCGCCCGGCACGATCGAATGGGAATGACCCCGGCGTGGCATCCTTGGACTGTGTGGCGGTTCATGTTTTGCTGAGACTTCCCTGATAGGGAACAGCAGATGATCAATCCGACCCCTTGCGCCGTCCGGCGACGCCGACCCGATGGCAAGGCCACGGCATGGCGCTGATCCGGCATAAGAAAATGGCCCGCGTCCGGCGCGTGCTGCGCCTTATGGTGACGTTCTATGCGACGACACTGGCGTTGGTTCTGGCGGCGAATTTGTTCTGGCCGCGCGACAGCGAACCGGGCCCGGCGGCGCAGGTGATCTGCCTTGGTGGGGCCGTGTCGCGCGGTGTTCTGGCCGAAGACAGCCTGTTGCGCGCGGAACGCTGCGGGCGGCTGTTGCTCGCCGGGCGGGGCGAAACCGTGATCCTGACCGGCGATGGCGCGGGCACGTTGATGGCCGATCATCTGCGCGCGATGGGCATTGACGATGCGCGGATCACGGTTGAACCGGACTCGCGCTCGACCCTGCAAAACGCGCTCTTTACTGCGCGGATCACGCAGACCGACGCGCCGGTGATCGTCGTGACCGACGCCTATCACCTGCTGCGCTCGTGGGTGTCATTCAAGGTGATGGGGTTCGAGCGTGTGGAACTGGCCTCAAGCACGGCGATGGTCAACCGGACCGGCCCGATGTTCCGCGAGGTCTCTGCGATCTGGTTCAACGCGCTGCGGCTGTTGATCTACGCCGGCACATTCTGGGTCGAACCGGCCGTGCGCGACGCACTTCTGGCGTGATTGGGCCGCCGCTTAGCGGAACGCTTCCACGCGGCCCCCATCGGTCACCACCAGAAGCATGTCATTGACCACAATCGGATGCGCCGCCGCGCCGTCGCGCATCTCGACCGCGCCCACCAACGCGCCGCTTTCGGGGCTGAACAGGCGGATATTGCCGTCGCCCGACGCCACCAAAAGCCGCCCCCCCGCAAGGATCGGGCCGTAATGGGTGAACACCGCGCGCCGCCGCCGCTCGCGATCATTGACGTAGAGCGGCAATTCCGTACCCCAGATCCGCGCGCCTGTTTCGGCGTCCAGTCGGATCAATTCGTTGCGGTCGGACACGAAAAACAGATCGCCCCCGGTGGCCAGAACCGGCGAATACGCGCCCTCCTCCGCCGTCCAAAGCCGCGTGCCGGTGCCCGCGCTGATCGCGACGACGCGGCCCGATTGGTTGCCTGCAAAGATGCGCCCGCTTGCGATCACCGGGTCCGAGGTCACGTCGTTGATATTTGCATAGGCCACGCCGCTGCGCCCGCCCGCGACCGATGTCGCCCAAAGCGGCGCACCCGACCGGCGCAACGTTCCCGACAACTCGCCCGACCCGAACGGAAACACCACGATCCGATCCGTTACCGCAGGTGCCGCGCCGCCCGACAACACCGGATCATCCGTGGTCGCGGGCACA
>CAZPJO010000132.1:3681-5099 GCA_964586895.1 uncultured Roseicyclus sp. | reverse complement strand
GCCTGATTGTTGCGGCTTACGACATAGATCGTGTCGCCCGCGATCGTCGGCGCACCGATGCCCGCATCCAACCGTTGCCGCCATTGCACCGCGCCCGTCGCGGCGTCCATCGCCACGATCTCGCCAAAGCCCGTGGTCGCGAAAAGCGTGCCACCCGACACTGCCAGCCCGCCGCCCGACACCGATCCGCCCCGGTCAAACCCCGGCTGCAGATCCGCCGCCCAGACGGTTCCTCCCGACGCCAGATCGCTGGCCACGACGCCCGCCGTGGCATCCATCGCGAAAACGCGCGCGCCATCGGACACGGGATCGGCGGTGATCCGGTTTCGCCGCGAATTGCCCTGCCCGATATCCGCCGTCCAGACCGGCGTCAGGCTTCCCGACAGGCTCGCGTGTGGCGTCCGGTTGGAGGAATTGAACCCACGCTGGTCCCAGGTTGCGGTGCGCGTGACGCCCGGAAGGCTGATCGCCCGCGGCGCATCGCCGGCGGCGGCCTCGGCCTGCGTGCCGGAGGCCTCGCCACTCAAAACCTGCGCAAGTGGCGTGTCGATGGAGAAGCGTTCGCCGGGCAAAACAGCCTCGCGCTCGCAGGCAGCCAACCCAAGGATCGCCGCGCAGGCAAATGCGCTTGCTTTGACAATTCTGTTCATCTCGGGCCCACCATTTCACCATCCGGGGGGCCGCCGGGCGGCCCTTTGAAAGTCTCTCACCACGGCCAAGCGGCGCGCGGGGTTATTCGTCGGCCTCTTCCGCTTCGGCGTCTTCCGTGGCCTCCGCATCCTCACCGGCGTCACCGTCGTCGTCGCCCGCAGCTTCCGCAGGCCCATCCTCAAGCACTGCACCGCTCTCAAGCGCCACAATCAACTGCGCGGCGCGTTGTTGCAAGCCCGCTGTGGCCGCCGCCGACCGTTCGATCCCGCGCAACCGGTCCAACCCGGCGTCCAGATCCCCGGCGCGGATATCCACAAGCGCCAGTTGCTCTTCGGCGAGCGCAGCATACGGCGCGCCCGGCGCGGCCAGCGCCTCCAACACAAGGCGCGCTTCGTCTTCGGGGGCCGGATCCATCATCTGCGCCTTCAGCAGCGCAAGATCAACGTAACGGCGCGGCAGGTCCGGCGTTTCGGCGGCTTGCCGCAAACGCGTGGCCGCCGCTTGCGGATCTTCGGAATTCGCCTCTTCACCCGCGGCCAGAAGCGCAAGGATCATGCTGACCTCGGGCGATGGCGTGTCGATCTCGGACAGCGCGGCGATCCGTGCCTCGGGGTCGTCGCCATCCAGACCCGTCAAAAGCGCATCCCCGAACGCCTGCGCATCGCCACGCTCCTGCGCGGATTGCCATTCGAACCACGCGGCCGCCCCCACGATCGCCACCACGATCAGAACCGCCAACCACGCCCACCGCTTGAACAGTGTGAACA
>CAZPJO010000132.1:0-3671 GCA_964586895.1 uncultured Roseicyclus sp. | reverse complement strand
AGGCCATAAAGACGGTCGCGGCGGACCTCTTCGCTGACTTCGTTGATAAAACTGTCGCTGTCGGACATGCCTGCCGCTCCACCCCGGATCGCTGTTTGCGCAGGGACTACCCCGGCAAAGGGGCGCGGCGCAAGGCCCGTGCCGTGATGCGCCGCGCCTTGCCGCCGGTTGCTGCGCAGTGCACCGGACACCAAGTATTCTGAACCGTTCAGTTCACTCTTGTGATCAATGCGGAATAAAAGTAATCTGAACCGGATCGTTCAGCGTATATTGTTGACACACCAAGATCCGCAGGACGCCCCGTGCCAAGGGCTCTGTGGATCGGCCCCAAGGCACGCACGCCAGGGGCAAACGCGGGGCAAACGGGCAAATAAGGGTGACCACATGAAGTTGTTTCCGATTCTGACCGCGGCGGTCGTATGCGTTGCGCTCTATTTCGTGGTGTTGGACCGGGACAGCCTGACCAACTTCGCCGCCCGCTTCGCTTCGGACCCGCAGGATGCCACCGCAGAAGGTGTTGAAGAAGACGCCGTTGAAGACGTAGCCGCCGACACGCCCGAGCCCGCCGCCGATGATGATGATGACCGGATCCATGTCGTTGTCCGCCGATCCGAGGCGCAAGTCACGGAAAACGCTGTGCTTATGCGCGGTCGGACCGAGGCCATCCGCCTGGTCGATGTTGCATCCGAGACGTCGGGCCGCATCGTGTCCACGCCAATCCGCGCCGGGGCTTTCGTCGAAGAGGGTCAGGTGATGTGCGAGATTGACCCCGGCACCTCGCAAAGCGCCCTTGAAGAAGCCGAGGCGCGTCTCGCTGAGGCGCAGGCCCGCGTGCCCGAGGCCGAAGCCCGCCTGCCCGAGGCGCGCGCGATGCTGGGTCAGTCGCAGGCGCAGCTGACCTCCGCCGAGATTGACGGCAATGCCGCCTCGCGCCTCAACGAATCCGGGTTCGGCTCGGACACGCGCGCCGCGTCGGCGGCGGCGGCCCTTGCGGCGGCGCAGGCCGGGGTGGAAAGTGCTGCCGCCGGGCTGCAATCCGCCGAGGCAGGCCTGCAATCGGCGCGCGCCGGTGTGCGCTCCGCCGAGGCGGCCGTGACCCGTGCCCGCGATGCGATCGCCGATTTCACCATATACGCCCCGTTTTCCGGCCTTCTGGAATCCGACACCGCCGAATTGGGCGCGCTGATGCAGCCCGGCGCGATCTGCGCCACGATCATACAGCTTGACCCGATCAAGCTGGTCGGTTTCGTGCCCGAGGCGCAGATCGACCGCGTGCAATTGGGCGCGCGCGCCGGCGCGGCATTATCGTCCGGGCAACGCGTCGAGGGCGAAGTCACGTTCGTCAGCCGCTCCGCCGATGACGACACCCGCACCTTCCGCGTCGAAATCACTGTGCCCAATGCCGATCTTCTGATCCGCGATGGTCAAACCGCCGATATCCTTGTGCAGACCGCCGGTACGCCCGCGCATCTTCTGCCGTCTTCCGCGCTGACGCTCGACGATAACGGCAGGTTGGGTGTCCGCAGCGTCGTCGACGGCGTGGTGGAGTTTGTGGAGGTGCAGATGATCCGCGACACGCCCACCGGTGTGCTCTTGGTTGGCCTGCCCGATGTCGCCGACGTCATCACCGTCGGACAGGAATTCGTGACCGCCGGTGTCGAAGTGCGCACCACCTTTGAGGAGTTGACCCAATGACCGGCGTCATCGACTGGGCCGCCAGCCGCGCACGCATGGTGATCGCCTTCGTGCTGCTGTCGCTGACCGCCGGGACCGCCGCCTACATTGGCCTGCCCAAGGAAGGCGAGCCCGACATCGACATCCCCGGCCTGTTCGTCTCGGTCCCTTTCCCCGGCATTTCCGCCACCGACAGTGAACGCCTGCTGGTGCGCCCGATGGAGGCCGAGTTTCAGGACCTTGATGGGTTGTTGTCGATCAATGCCACCGCAGGCGAAAGCTTCGCCGGCGTGTTCCTCGAATTCGAATTCGGCTGGGACAAGGGCGAAACCATCGCCGATGTCCGCGACGCCATGGGCCGCGCCGAGGTGCAGTTTCCCGCGGGTGCCGAAGCCTACCAGATCAACGAAATCAACTTCTCCGAATTCCCTATCATCATCGTGGCGCTGTCCGGCGACGCGCCCGAGCGCACGCTGATCCGGCTCGCCAATGAGATGCAGGCCGAGTTGGAGACGCTCTCGCCCGTGCTTGAGGCGGGCCTTGCCGGCACCCGCGACGAGATGCTGGAGGTGCTCCTCGATCCCCTCGCGCTGGAAGCCTACAACGTCACCGCCGCCGACCTGATCAACGCGGTGCAGGGCAACAATCAATTGATCGCCGCGGGCGAGGTCGAGACCTCGGGCGGGGCCATCTCCATCACCATCCCGTCAAGTTTCGATGGCGCGCAGGACGTCTATAACCTCGCCGTCACCGTCAATGGCGACCGCGTCGTGACGCTTGGCGAACTTGCCGAAATCCGCCTCACCTACCAGGACGAGGTTGGCACCGCGCGCTTCAACGGCGAAACCACGGTCGCGCTACAGGTCGTCAAACGGCAGGGCTTCAACATCATCGACACCGTCGCCCTGATCCGCGACGAGGTTGTCCGCGTGCAGGAAAGCTGGCCCGAAGAACTCCGCGCCTCGGTGCAGGTCGAGACGACGCTGGATCAATCCGTGCAAGTCGACAGCATGGTGCGCCAACTCGAAGGTTCCGTGCTGACCGCCATCGCTTTGGTGATGATCGTCGTGCTGGCCGCCCTTGGCACGCGCTCCGCGCTTCTGGTCGGTTTCGCGATCCCGACCTCGTTCCTGTTGTGCTTCATCCTTCTGGGCGTGATGGGGATCACCATCTCGAACATCGTGATGTTCGGCCTGATCCTTGCGGTGGGCATGCTGGTCGACGGGGCCATCGTTGTGGTCGAATACGCCGACCGCCGCCTGGCCGAAGGCGCGCGCCCGATGCAGGCCTATGCCGACGCGGCCAAGCGCATGTTCTGGCCCATCGTGTCGTCCACCGCCACGACGCTGTGTGCCTTCCTGCCGATGCTGTTCTGGCCCGGCGTGCCCGGCGAATTCATGGGCATGTTGCCCGTGACGCTGATCTTCGTTCTGTCGGCGTCGCTGATCGTGGCGCTGATCTACCTGCCGGTTCTGGGCGGCGTGGCCGCGCGGTTCAGCCGGGTGATCGACACCGCCGCCGCAACCGTCAAGGGTCTGATCCCGTGGTATCTGGTCCGGCTCGCGCTCACCTTTGTGGCGGGCTACCTGATGTTCATGGCCGCGCTGAACGTGGTGCAACCCGGTGTTCTGTTTGCATTGCCGGTCGAAAATGCCGGTCTGGTGCAGACCGCCGCCGGTGCGCTCGTCTTTGTCACGGCCTGCGTGATCATGTCCGTCCTGCTCGCCACCGTGCAGATCCAGCGCCGCGAAAAGGCCGTGCAATCGGGCTACAAACGCTCGCCCTTCGGCTGGGTCATGCATTTTCTGACCGGCAATCCGGTCATGCCCGTCGTGGCGGTGGTCACGGTTCTGGGCTTTGTCGGCTTCACCTTCAGCTACTTTGGCGAGAACAACAACGGCGTCGAATTCTTCGTCGCGACCGAGCCTGAGAACGCCATCGTCTATGTTCGCGCGCGCGGCAACCTTTCTGTGCAGGAACAGGACGCGCTTGTCAGC
>CAZPJO010000131.1:6696-6968 GCA_964586895.1 uncultured Roseicyclus sp. | reverse complement strand
GTCTGTCACGCCGTTCTCGGCGCAGGTCGCGACTTCGCTCTCGCGGATCGAGCGGGAGGCATTGGCGATGTCGATGGTGTTCTCGCCCACGCCTTCGCAGAAGCGGCGCAGACCGGTGGAGGAGCCACCGGATTCGACGACCGGCGTCGGGAAATCGAAGTTTTCGCCGAAGGCTTCGGCGACGATCGAGGCGTAGGGAAGAACGGTCGAGGACCCGGCAACCTGCACTTGGTCGCGCGCAGTTGCAGTTGTCGCCGTCGCAGCGACAAGGG
>CAZPJO010000131.1:0-6686 GCA_964586895.1 uncultured Roseicyclus sp. | reverse complement strand
TCGTGGCATAGGGCAGCACGGTCGACGACCCGGCGATCTGCACGTTGTCACGGCTTTGGGCGGCCGCGGCGGTTGCGGAAACGGCGGCAATGGCCAGGACCGAAACACTGAGCTTTGCGAAAGACATTTGGAACTCTCTCCACTTGGTTTGTCAGACATCCCGTGGGCCATTGTCCCGGTCCACGTTGACGCCCCGCCTAAGGACGACTCGCAATGCTTTTGTGACGCTTGCGTAACACTTTTATGACAGTGCCTTACACGGCGGGCAGGATCACAGAAAATGTGCTGCCCTGCCCGATCTCGGAGCTAATCTTGAGCCGTCCGCGATGGCGATTGACGATATGTTTCACAATCGCAAGGCCCAGACCGGTCCCCCCCATCTCGCGCGAGCGGTGGGTGTCGACGCGGTAGAATCGCTCGGTCAGGCGCGGCAGATGCAGCGAATCGATGCCCGGGCCCCGGTCGATGACGTCGAGCCGCACCACCGGGCCGCGCAACAACCCGCGACTTTCTGCGCGACTGAGGCGCAGGGTCACGGGATTGCCGGGGCCGCCGTATTTCATCGCGTTTTCGGTCAGGTTCAGGATCACCTGCAACAACTGATCCCGGTCGCCCTGAATATCGGTGCCACCTGAGGCGCTTTGATCAAGCTCGACCGTCAGGTCATGGCCGGATTTCTCGGCCCGGGGCCGCAACGCCGCGATACCCGCCTGCGCCACATCGGCCAGATCCACCCGATCATTGGGCCGCACACGCGCGCCCGCCTCCACCCGGCTGAGCGACAGAAGATCAGCGACGAGGCGGTTCATGCGGCCGGCCTCCTGCTCCATGATGCTCAGGAACCTGTCCTGCGCCTCCGGATCGTTGCGCGCCGAGCCGCGCAGCGTCTCCAGAAACCCGAGAACGGCGGTCAGCGGCGTGCGCAACTCGTGGCTGACGTTGGCGATGAAATCGCGCCGCATCTCCTCGGCCTCGCGCAGATGGGTGATGTCGGTGAAATGCAGCAACAACCCGCGGCCCGCAGACATGGGAATGGGCGTGATGCGGACTTTGTATTCCACCGGGCCCGCCTGTTCGGAGCGCTCGAACAAGGCCTCCGCCGCGTCCGAGCCGTTCTGAACCGCCTCGATCCGCGCCAGCACGCTGGGTTGGCGCAGGACCGCGTCGTGGCTCCGCCCGAGAATCCACTCGCCCAACATCGCGCGCGCGGGCGCGTTTGCATGGGTAATCAGCCCATCCGCGCCGATGAACACCATCGGGTCGGGCACGGCACCAAGAACGGGGTCGATCACGGGATCGCTCATGAAGAGGGCCTTATCGTCAACGGAACGGCGGCATGTTTGCGCTTTGGTGTGCTTCTCGCACGTGACGCAATGTCGCCGAAACCCCGCAAATGCGACGCGACGCTGGTGGTCGACGCTTTGCCGTGTTAGTTTCGAATGCAAACATTGCATGGCCGGGGCTTCAGAAACCCCAAAGGCAATAGGTAAACGACCGTGAGCCTGAACAGAACGACCCCGAACTGGTCTCCGACCCCGGATGGCCACGCCCCTGTGGGCGAGGCGCGCAGCATTGTGACAATCTGCGTGCCGGACGCGTTGCAGGACAATCTGCCGCGCCACATCCTGGCCCCCGCGGCCAGCGTGCGGCACCTTGCTGGGATGGCCGATCTTTATGCGCGCGATCTGGTGGGCGACACGGCGCCCGACCTTGTGCTGTCGCCGCTGTCTGCGCCGGATTTCGATGTGATCGACCTGGCCATCTGGCTTGAGCGGATCGGTTTTGCCGGGCGCTATCTGGTGCTGGCCGTGGTCGAGATGCCTGATATCCCGCTGATCCGTGCGGAATTGGCCGCTGCGACCCGGCGGTTGAACATCGACATCGTGGCCTTGGGAGAAGACAGCGCCCTGCACGAGGTTTAAACGACGCGGAGTTTAGACCGCCGCAAGCCCGGCTTCGAAATCCGCAATCAAAAGCTCGATGGGTTCGATCCCGACAGACACCCGGAAAAACCCGTCGCTGATCCCGAGCGCGACGCGACCCTCGGGCGTCAGGCCCCGATGACTGGACGAGGCGGGATGGCTCAACGTGGTGCCCACATCGCCAAGCGTCGGAGCAAACGGCAAATCGGGCGCCCCCTGCACAAGGCGGTCGGCGGCGGCCTCGGTCGCATCGACCAGCTCGAAACTCACCATGTTGCCATAGGCCCCACCGGTCAGCGCGGCGGCCTTGTCGTGATCGGGGTGATCCGCGCGCCCCGGGTACAGGACCCGCGCCACGGCACGATGCGCGGCCAGCCAATCAGCAAGGGCTGCGGCATTGGCCTGCGCCTGCTGGAAGCGCAACGGAAAGGTGTAAAGCCCGCGCTCGGCCAGCCAGCATTCCTGCGGCGCGGGCGTCATGCCCACGGTCACGGCGAAATCGTAGATCGCGCGCATCTGATCAGGCGCGCGCGCAGCGACATAGCCAAGCGTCACATCCGAATGCCCGGCCAGCAGTTTGGTGACCGAATGGATCACGATATCGGCGCCAGCCTCCAAAGGCCTGTAGGCCAGCGGGGTGGTGAAGGTGTTGTCCACGGCCAGCGTCACACCCGCCTCCTGCGCCAGCGCGACGATCCCCTCCATATCCGCGACGCGTAAGGTCGGGTTCGATATCGCCTCGACCAGGATCATCTTGGTCTGAGGCGTGATCGCCGCGCGCATGGCGTCGATATCGGTGGGATCCGCGACCGATGTGGCAATCCCAAACCGCGACAGATCCTGATGCATCAGGCGCAGGGAGCGCCCGTAAAGCTGATTGCCGCCGAGGATATGATCCCCCTGCCCCAGCAGCCCCAGGATCGTGGCCGACACCGCCGCCATGCCTGAACCAAGGACGAGGCCACCCTCCGCGCCTTCCAACTGGTCGATCTTGCGCGCCAGAAGCTCGGCATTGGGATGCCCTTCGCGCGCATAGGTATAGCCCTGCGCGCCGCCCTCATATTGCGCATGCAGCGTCCGGATCGAGGGCGAGGCATAGACCACCGATGGCTGGATCGGCGTCACGACCGGACGGCTGACGCCTTCGCGCAATTGCGCGCGGCGCACCAGGGTTGTGGGTTTGTCATTACGCCCGTCGCTCATCTCCGCGTCTCTTTCATCTTGCCAGAAAAACCTCGGGGGTCAGCGTCTTTCCCTTGGGAAAGACGCGTAAGGGGGCAGCGCCCCCTCTGACTTCCCCGCTTCACCTCACCGGTCAGGCCCGCACCGTGCCGTCGCCCGTCACCAGATATTTGAACGAGGTCAACTGCTCCGCACCCACCGGACCGCGCGCATGCATCTTGCCGGTGGCTATGCCAATCTCCGCGCCCATCCCAAACTCGGCCCCATCGGCGAATTGCGTCGACGCGTTGCGCATCAGGATCGCGCTGTCGAGACGTTGAAAGAAGCGCGCTGCCGCTGCGTCATCCTCGGTGAGGATGCAATCGGTATGGTTGGAGCCATGGGTCCGGATATGCGCGATGGCCTCGTCGATATCATCGACCACACGCGCCGCGATGATCATGTCGAGGAACTCGCGCCCCCAATCGTCCTCGCCCGCCGGTATCACACCTTCGATCCCCTGCACGTCGCGGTCGCCGCGCACCTCGACGCCCGCATCCAGAAGGGCACGCACGACGCCCTGCCCAATGGTTGCGAAAATATCGCGCTGGATGAGAAGGCATTCCGCCGACCCGCAAATCCCCGTGCGCCGCGTCTTGGCGTTGAGCACCACCTTCAATGCCTTTTCCGGGTCCGCCGCCGCATCGAGGTAGATGTGACAAATCCCTTCCAGATGCGCGAACACCGGCACGCGGGCCTCGCGCTGCACCAGGCCGACCAACCCCTTGCCACCGCGCGGCACGATCACGTCGATCGTATCGGTCATGGTGAGCATTTCACTCACCGCGGCGCGGTCGCGGGTCGGCACCAATTGCACCGCGTCCTCAGGCAGGCCCGCCGCACGCAATCCGTCCTTCAGGCATTCGGTCAGCAGCCCCGAGGAATGGAAGCCTTCAGAGCCGCCGCGCAGGATCACCGCATTGCCCGACTTCAGGCACAGAGCACCGGCATCCGCCGTCACATTGGGCCGGCTTTCATAGATCACGCCGATCACACCAAGCGGCGTGCGCACGCGCTGGAAATGCAAGCCCGAGGGGCGATCCCATTCGCTTGTCACAACGCCCACCGGATCAACCTGATCCGCGACGGCGCGCAGGCCCGCGACGATGCCGCCCACGCGCTCCGCATCCAGCATCAACCGGTCCAGCATGGCCGCCGACAAACCCTTGTCGCGCCCGAACGCCATGTCCTGCGCATTGGCGGCGATGATCTCGTCCTGGCGCGCCTGCACGGCATCGGCCGCCGCGTGCAAGGCCGCCGCCTTCGCCTCGGATGGCGCAAAGGCCAGCTCTGTTGCGGCCGCTTTAGCGCGCGTGCCGATATCGGCCATCAGGGCGGGGATGTTGTCGGTCAGGTCCTTCATGGGACACCTCATCGCAGACAGGAAACGGCAGGATATGAGTATTTGGAAAAAGGTGAAGCGAAAACGGGTCAGAGCGCCATGTCGTCGCGGTGCACAAGGGCCGCGCGGCCCGGGTAGCCCAGGATGGCCGCGATCTCGGTGGATTGATGACCTGCGATCGCCTGCGCCTCGGCGCTGGTGTAACGGCTGAGGCCGATGCCAAGGGCTGCGCCATCGGGCCCCTCAAGGCGCACCGGCTCGCCGCGCCCGAAGGTGCCATCAACCGCCGTCACGCCCGCAGGCAACAACGACTTGCCCCGTCCCATCGCGGCCACCGCCCCCGCATCGAGACGCAGACCGCCCTTGGGCTTCATCGCCCCGATCCAGGCCTTGCGCGCCTGTTGCGGGGTCAGCGTCGCCGTGAACCACGTGGCCATGGCGCCACCCGTCAGCGCCTGCAACGGCCGGTCGACCGCGCCTTGCGTGATCACCATCGCACAGCCCGCCGCCGTGGCCGTGCGCGCGGCCATGATCTTGGTCCTCATCCCGCCCTTCGAGAGGCCGGACCATTGCCTCGATCTCTGGCGTGATCTCATCGACCTGCGGCAAGTGCCGCGCCCCGGGTGTGTCGGGCGGAGCAGTGTAGAGCCCGTCGATATCACTGAGCAGCACGCAGATATCCGCGCCCGCCATGACGGCCACATTCGCCGCCAGGCGGTCGTTGTCGCCATAGCGGATCTCATCGGTGGCGATGGTGTCGTTTTCGTTGACGATGGGCACGGCCCCGCGCGCCAGAAGGGCCGCGAAGGTCGCGCGCGTGTTGAGGTAGCGGCGCCGATCAGCGCTGTCGTCGAGCGTCAGAAGGATCTGCGCCGAGATCAAACCGTGCGGCGCAAGCGCCTCCTCATAGGCGCGCGCCAGCCGGATCTGGCCCACCGCGGCAGCGGCCTGCGCCTCTTCAAGCGACAGGGCGTCGGCCCCTAGCGACAGCGCGCCGCGCCCCAGCGCAATCGCACCCGAGGAGACCAAAATCACATCCGTGCCCGCGGCCTTGAGCGTCGCCACATCGGCGGCAAGCCCGGTCAGCCAATCGACACGCAACTCGCCGCTTGCACGATCCACCAACAGGGCCGATCCGATCTTGATGACGACCCTTTTTGCGCCCGCAAGCGGGACAACATGTTTTGCGCCCGTGGACGGGACAACATGTTTTGCGCCCGTGGACGGGGCGACCCGCTTCGCGCCCTCAGGCGTCAGGGCTGCCATGATCCGGGATCCTCTTTGGACTCGCGCTCCGCCTTGCGGTCGGCGTCAACGCGCGCGCGCAGAACGCGCAACACCTCGATCAATCCGGTGCGCGCGACGCCCGACATCTCCATCACCGGGCCCGCCTCGGCCTCAAGCGCGGCCCGCTTTTCGGCGATCTCGTCAGGCGTCAACGCGTCGATCTTGTTGAGAACGGTGATCCGTGGCTTGCGGGCCAAATCCCCACCATACGCCTCCAACTCGCCAATGATGGTCCGGTAATCGGCCACGACATCCTCCGCCGTGCCGTCAATCAGATGCAGAAGTGCGGCGCAGCGCTCCACATGACCCAGGAACGTGTCCCCAAGCCCCCTGCCCTCGCTCGCGCCTTCGATCAGACCGGGAATGTCGGCCACAACGAATTCCGCACCATCCACACCGACCACGCCCAGATTGGGATGCAAGGTGGTGAACGGATAATCGGCAATCTTGGGCCGGGCATTCGACGTCGCTGACAGGAACGTCGACTTTCCCGCATTGGGCAGCCCCAAAAGACCCACATCCGCAATCAATTTCAGGCGCAACCATATCGTGCGCTCGACCCCGTCCTGGCCCGGATTGGCACGGCGCGGGGCCTGATTGGTGGCACTTTTGAAATGCAGATTGCCAAAGCCGCCATTGCCGCCGCGCGCGATGCACAACCGCTGCCCCACGACATCCATGTCGGCGATCAGGCTTTCCTGATCCTCCTCCAGCACCTCGGTGCCCGCAGGCACGCGCAGCACGATATCATCGCCGTCCTTGCCGGTGCGCTGCTTGCCCATGCCGGGCTGCCCGTTCTTGGCGAAAAAATGCTGCTGGTAGCGGAAATCAATCAGCGTATTGAGCCCATCGACCACTTCGACCCAGACATCGCCGCCGCGCCCGCCGTCACCGCCATCGGGACCACCATATTC
>CAZPJO010000130.1:2590-6970 GCA_964586895.1 uncultured Roseicyclus sp. | reverse complement strand
TTTTTTTGTAGTTTTTCTGTAGTTCTTTTTGTCATCGCGTTCGGGACGGCAGGCGCCCGCCGTCCCGGACTTCACGCAGCGCGCCGTTCGCAATCTGTCCACATTTGAAACGGTTTCAGTGTCAACAAAAGCTGACATTTGTGTGTTGGATATTGCAGATGGCAGTGCTAGGATTTCTTGAGAGACACGGGCCCTGTGACGTCGATGTCTGGGGGGCTGATGGTCAAGCTTTGGAGATGCTTATGAACTTGGACACTGGGAAAGCGTGGGCGGTTTTCGGGATTGCGGCAGGGGCTGGGTTCGGGCTTTTTGCAACCCCGCTTATGTATCTTTTGGTGAATATGTTCTTTGACGGATCGAGCTTTGGCGGCACCGTCAAATTCGCCTTGGCCAATGGGTTCACATGGGGTGTGTTGGGCGGCATCCTGGGCTTGTTCTTCTGGATCATCCGGAGCTTCCGGCGTCAGAAAACAACCTGATAGGCTTGGCCAACCCTACGTTCGGAGTGCGCTCGGGCGCCGGGTGCGGACAGGCATGCGGTGTTGGGGAGTCATAGCCCGGTGAGACCGAGGGTCTAGACATCTAAATCGGCTATGGGCCACCTGAGGATGACAGGCGACCAGTGCCTGCGGCTTGCAGTCAAACCGTGAACGGGATGCGGGCCCTTTTTGCATAGGCCATTGCCATTTCAAGACTTTGCCCCGGCGTCGCTTGGGCGCCGGGGTATTCCGTTTGGACTGGCGGTGTGCCGTCCATGATCAGTGCACGATTTTTTCTTCGCGGACGTAGAGGTTTTCCCAGGCGCGGTCGATGAAATCGGGGGTCATCTGATAGGGGATGCCTTCGAATTCGCAGATCGCCTTGATCTGATCGCACAGGAACACCGGGTGGTAGTTGGCGTAGATGTTGTCGATCGTGGGATATTTCTTTTTCAGCATGTGAATGAGCGACGCCTCATCCAAAGGCACGCCCTTTTTCTTCGCAACCATGGCGAAGATTTTCAGGAATTGTTCCTGGTTCGGGCCGTCGATCTTCACCTTAAAGAAGATACGACGCAGGGCCGCTTGGTCGAAGATCTCGTTGGGGTGGAAGTTCGTCGAGAAAACCACAAGCGTGTCGAAGGGGACTTCGAATTTTTCGCCCGATTGGAGCGCGAGGATGTCGTAATTGACCTCCATCGGAACAATCCAGCGGTTGATGAGCGCCTGGGGTGGCTCTTCCTGTCGGCCAAGGTCGTCGACGATGAAGACGCCGCCGGTTGATTTGAGCTGCAACGAGGCCTGATAGGGGCGGCTGACCGCGTTGTAGTTCAGGTCGAGCATCGAGAGGTTAAGTTCACCACCCGTCATCACGGTGGGCCGCTGACACAGAAGGTAGCGGGTGTCGAATTTCGACGCGCTGCGGCGCAGGCTGGTTTGTTCAGGCGTTTCGGCCTGCATCACCGGCGTGTGCACGATCGGGTCGTAAACGGTGATGACCTGGCCCGCGTAGGAGAGCGCGTGGGGGACGTAGATGTTGTCGCCCATGGCCGCGCGGATGCCTTCGGCGATCGACGATTTACCGTTGCCGGGGGGGCCGTACATGAGGACCGAGCGGCCCGACCCCACGGCGGGCCCGAGTTGGTCGATCAACCCGTCGGGCAGGATCAGGTGGCCCATCGAGGCCTCGAGCATGTCGCGGGTCAGTTTGATATCGCGGATCGACTGGCGTTTGACCTGCACCTTGTAGGCTTCGAGGGGCACGGGCATGGCGCCGTAATATTCCGATTGGCTGAGCGCATCGAGCGCGCGGGCCTTGCCGCCGTCGGTGAGCTGGAAGCCCATCTCGGACGAGGATGTGGCGTGCAACGTGCCGGTGGCCTGCAACAGGTTCTGGTCCCGCAGCATGTCGATGAGTTCGGTCGTGAGCGGGATCGGAAGGCAGACGGCCTTGGCGATTTCCGAGACCTGTTCGACGTTCTTGCGGAAGATCGTCTTGAGCACGATGTCGCGCATCATCACGGGCGTGAGGCCGGTGTCGGTCAGTTTGCGCAAGGCCGGGGGGGCGAATGCGGCGGAATTGTCTGGGACCTGCATGTTCATGGGAGATTATCCTTACGCGGTGCCGGCGATGCCGAGGATCATGTAGACGATCAGGCCGGTGGAAATGCCGACGCCATAGGGGAACGCCTGTTTGCGGATGGAGCGCCGACCGGTATCCCACGAGGCCCAGTTGGGTGTGGCGGCGGTGACGGCGGGGATGCGTTTGGCGAATTGGTGTACGATCATGAAGGCGAAGGCCGACATGGTGACGATGGCCAGGACCATCATCGCATCGGGAAGGGCGATGAAGGGGGCCATTGCGGCGGCGAATTTCGCATCGCCCGCGCCGAGAATGCCGATGGACGACAGGACGAAGCCGATCAGCAGGACCACGGCAAAGTGGCTGAACCGCCAGGCGTATTCGGGGAGCGGCAAGGCGAAGAGGCCAAGCACGACGAAGCCCGCGAACAGGGCCATGACAGCGGTGTTCTTGATCTTCAGCTCGGCCAGATCCGTGTAGATCGCCCACAAGGCAATCGGCAAACAGATCGGCAGGAATATCCAGGCTTGGCTGGCGGTAAGGGCAACGTCGAAATTCATGTTCTTTTCCCGATTTTGGAAACGGTTTCGCCGATTAGTGGCGATTAAATCGGGCTGAATAGGGGCAAGAACAGGGTGGTTTCTGTAAATCTGGAAACGGTTCGGGGCCCGATTGGGCCCCGAGTGGTCGTGAATTGGCCCCGATCAGGCTTCGAGGGCGCGCAGGGCCGTGACCGCGGCTTCGAAATGCTGCGGGTGGGTGTCGATGGCTTCGGTCAGAAGGCCGCGCCCGTCGGACACGTCGCCCCGCCGGATCGCCGCCAATGCGGCGGTGTGGAGCAATTGAGCGCGCTCGATCTGGGTCATGTTCACCAGCGGCAATTGGTAATTGCCCTGTGCGGCGCGGGCCAGGACCAGGTTGTTCTTGGCGGTGAACAGCTCCGGGTCGTAGGAGATAGCACGCAGGAACATGTCCTCGGCGCGGGGGAAGTCGCCACGCGTCAGGAGCGAATAGCCCCAGTTGTTATAGACGTTGGCGGGCCGCGCGGTGAGACCGGCGGCGGTTTCATAGAAGCTGTCGGCGCGATCCCATTCTTCGTCACTGTCGGCGATCATCGCCTCAAGCCGGTAGCGTTCGTAGGTCTCGAATGTGGGCGGGGTCGCGTCGAGTTGTGCCTGCGCATCATCCCAATCGCCGTTGCGAATGAGCGCATCGGCATAATCCACGCGATCCTGATCCATGGCGGCATCATGTTCGATGACGCGTTGCCAAACGGTTAAGGCTTCGCCCGCACGACCGGCGCGCACGAGGCTTGTGGCGAGGCCACGTTGCAGATCGATGCGGTTGGGGTCTTCGGTGGCGGCGCGGCGGAAGTAGTTGACCGCCTCATCCGGCGCGGCCGCGCTCAGCATGATATCGGCCATGTTGGTTTCGTCGATCACGTTAAGTGGATCGAGTGCGCGTTCGACTTCGGCGTCGGTGGTATTGCACGCTGCAAGCGCCAAGACGGCAAGGGCCGCCGGGGCAAACCGGAGGATACGGGTCATGCTCTGCCTCATCTATAGGGCGTGATCTTGCGCCACGCCTTCGTTTGTTGTCGCCCCGAAGCGTCAGCCGCCAGCGGTCAGGGTGTAGACACCGCCACCACGCCGAATGAGCCCGGGTCGATTTTGCTCTTCTTCAAGGTATACCTGATTTTCCATCAGGGCGATAGCGAGGCGGAGGTTGTTGCGGATCGTTTCCGAACTGCCACTATCGAGGGCGAAAGCCTGTTCCAGGATGCGCCGGGCCTCACCATATTCGCCCCTCTCTATGAGGGTGGCCCCCAAGTTGTTGAGGGCAGGCACGAAATCTGGTTGTGTGGCAATTGCGCGACGGAATTGGTCTTCGGCCTGTCCCAGACGCCCCAGGGCGAGGTTCGCAGCGCCGATTGCGGTGACGAGGTCGATGTTGATCCCGTCTTCGGCAGCGGCACGGTAATAGGCGCGCAGGGCCAGTTCGTATTCGCCGTTGGCCATGAGCCGGTCGCCGACGATCAGGCCATCGATGCCTTCGTCATAGCCATTGACCGCATCGGGAATGTTCAATCCGCTCAGATCGGGTATCGGATCGTCCAGCCGGGGCGGTCCCAGGCAGGCCGACAGCGCCAGGGGCGCGAGAATGAGGAAGAAATTGCGGGGCACTTGCGCGCCTTTTTTATGTTGTCGAAAACCACTCGGGCGCCAGCATACGCGATGCGGGCGCCCGTTGCATTGATTTTGTTTTGGCGCGCCCCGCATACGGGACGCAGGGGTCAGCCGCCGCCGTTGAGGTCGGTTG
>CAZPJO010000130.1:0-2580 GCA_964586895.1 uncultured Roseicyclus sp. | reverse complement strand
GTGCCATCGGGCGCCTCAAGGCCGTCGTTCAAAGGGTCAAGCCGGTCGTCGTCCGGCGTGCCGATACAGGCCGAAAGACCTGTGGCAAGTGCCAGGATGATGAGCCCCCTCATCGGTCCCTCCATATGGTTGCGGCGGGTGCCTCCGACGGGTCAGAGACCTCCGCTCAGGTTTTGCGCTATGCCGTAGACCGACGGCCCGATCAGGATGATCAGAAGCGGCGGAACACAGAACAGCATCGTGAACAGCGTCAGTTTCGTCGGCAGTTTGTTGGCCTTTTCCTCGGCCCGCATGACACGCTTGTCGCGCATCTCGTCGGCGTAGACCCGCAGTGCCTCGGCGATGGAGGTACCGAAGGTCGAGGATTGGATCAGGGTTGTGATGAAGGAGTTCACATCCTGGATGTCGACCCGTTCGCCCATGTCGCGCAAAACCTTGGATTTGTCCTTGCCGGCCTTCATCTCGAAGCTGACGATCTCGAATTCCTCGGCCAGGGCGGGGTAGGAGGGTTTGATTTCGCGCGCGACCTTGACGATCGATTGATCAAGGGATTGGCCGGCCTCGACACAGACGAGCATGAGGTCGAGCGAATCCGGAAACCCTGCGTTGATCTGATCTTCGCGGGCCTGAACCCTGCGCGAAATCCAGTATTTCGGCGCATAATAGCCAACAAGACCGGGGATCAGAACGGTCAGGACCGAACCCTGCGCCGAGCCGCCACCGGCCACCAGAACGTAGAGCGTGCCGAGGACAAGGCCGCCGATGCCAAGGGCAAGCTTGGCGAAGTTGAACATCTGGATCGACGATTTCGACCGGTAACCGGCGCGGATCATCTGCATTTGGGTGGTGGACAGTTCTTCTTCGTCTTGCGGTTCGAGATATTGCGCAAAGCGTTCGAGCTTTTCGTTCTTGCCGCCGACGCGGAGGCCATCGCGTTTCTTGCCGCTGCCATCGTCCGTGCGTGTTTCACGCAGGGATTTGAAGGGATCCTTCTGCTTTTTCAGAAGCGACGGCAGTGTGGCGACGACCAGCAGCACACCCAGACCACCCACGGCGATCAGGGGGCCGAGTTCGCCAAGTTGCGCCACGAGAAAGTCGTTCACGTTCTTGAAGAGACCTGAGATAAATTCCATCGGAAAGCTCTTTCCTACGCGGGCGCGGACGCCCCTTTTTTACACTTTGATGTTCACGAGCATGCGCATGATGATCATGTTCAGGGCCAGCATGACCGCCACGACGGCGGCGGCTGGAATGAAGGCGGGCGTATCCATCACTTCGGCATAGTAATCGGGTTGGCCGACATTGATGCCGATCAGCGCCAGGATCGGGAAGACCGACAGGAAGTTGCCGGACCATTTGGCCTCGGCCGTGATGGCGCGCACCTTGCGGAACAGCTTGAAGCGGGCCCGGATCACGTTGGCCAGGCCTTGCAGGATCTCGGCCAGGTTACCGCCCGAGGTCTGCTGAATGCCGACGGCCACGGCGAGAAAGCGCAAATCCTGTATGCCCAGACGTTCGGCCATGGATTGGATCGCCTCGGACACGTCGCGGCCATAGGCGGCCTCGTCCGCGATGATGCCAAGCTCGGACGCGATCGGGTCGGACATCTCGCGGCTCACCGTGTTGATTGCGGAGACAAAGGGATGGCCCACGCGCAAGCTGCGCACCATCAATTCGACGGCGTCGGGAAGTTGTTCTTCCAGCATCGCGATGCGCTTTTTGGCTTTGGAATTCACCCAGAAATAGACGCCGCCGACACCCATCGCGATAGAGCCGAGCGCGCGCAGGGGCAGGGAGGCACCGGTCAGGATCGTCATCAGCAAAAACGCCACCACGGTGCCGACAAGCATCATCAGCATCAGCTGATTGGGCGAGAAGGCGATGTTGCCGCGCTGCGCCTTGTCGGCGATCATCTGGTAGAACGGAAGGCTGACGGAGCCCTTGTGTTGATCAAGTTCCTTGCGGAGTTTGGCCAGGACGTCTTCGCGGCTGGTGCCGGATTCGAGCATCGTCAGGCGGCGGTTCACGCGGGCATTCAGGCTGATCGACTTGCCGAAAACCAGCAGGTAGATGCCGTTCACCAGCATGATCACACCAACGAAGATGCCGATGTAAATGAGCGGTTCAATGGACAGTTGCATGGTGGCGTCGCCCCTTATTGAGCTGCGATGGGTTCATAGATGGCGTTGGGCAGGTCGTAGCCCCACTGCCGGAACCGTTCGGAATAATGCGAGCGCACGCCGCAGGCGGTGAAATGGCCGATGATCTTGCCGTCGGGTTCAAGGCCGGTGCGCTGATAGCGGAAGACTTCCTGCATGGAGATGACTTCGCCTTCCATGCCCGTCACTTCGGTGATGGAGACCATGCGGCGCGAGCCGTCCTGCAGGCGCGAGGCCTGCACGATCAGGTGCACGGCCGCGGCGATCTGCGCGCGGACGGCCTTGAGCGGCATTTCGATACCGGCCATGGCGACCATGTTTTCAAGGCGCGAACAGGCGTCGCGGGCGTTGTTGGCGTGGATCGTGGTCATCGAGCCGTCGTGGCCGGTGTTCATGGCCTGCAGCATGTCGATGACTTCCT
>CAZPJO010000129.1:0-7021 GCA_964586895.1 uncultured Roseicyclus sp. | reverse complement strand
ACGCCATCGCACCGGGCTATATCGAGACCAACAACACCGAAGCCCTGCGCGCCGATCCCGACCGGAACAAGGCGATCCTTGATCGCATCCCTGCGGGCCGTTGGGGCAAAGCGGATGACATCGCCGAAACCGCCGTCTTCCTGGCCTCTCCGGCGGCGAACTATATACACGGTGCTGTGCTGAACGTCGACGGCGGGTGGTTGGCCCGCTAGGGTCACCGGTATGATCCGACCCGCAACCGTAGAAGACGCCCCCGCCGTCGCTGCCATCAACCGGCTTGCGACGGACAAGGCCATGCCGTGGTTGCCGGTGCTTCATTCCCTTGAGGGCGACACGAAGTTCTTCACGCGGGTCGTGGCGGAACAAACGTTTGTGGTGGCCGAAGAAGGCGGCGTTATTGTTGGCTTTTGCGGTGTCCATGACGGGTGGGTCGAACACCTCTACATTCATCCCGAACATCAAGGGCGCGGGCTGGGGTCGGCGCTCATGGCTTGGGCCAAAGACGGCGCGCGTCACCTGCAACTTTGGGTTTTTGAACGAAACCATGCCGCGCAAAGGTTCTACGCGAAACACGGGTTTGTTGAGGCCGAGCGGACCGATGGGCGCGGAAACATGGAGAAAACGCCCGATGTCCGGATGACATGGGCACGCCAGGGTGCGGATGCCTGACGCCCCCCTGACCATACGTGCCGAGACGCCTGCGGATCACAACGCCGTCCATGCGCTCAACCTTGCGGCCTTCGACGGTGACTTGGGCCTGCCGGACTTGGTGCAAAGCCTGCGCGATGTGCAGGCGCCGATGCCAACGATCTCCCTTGTTGCGACATACGGGGATGACCCGCCGGTGGGGCATGTGATGCTCTCGCACGCGTGGCTGGACGGGCCCGCCCGGCTGATCGATGTGATGGTCCTGTCGCCCTTGGCCGTGGACCCGCCGCACCAGAGACGGGGCATTGGCACGGCACTGATCAAGGCCGCGATTGCTGCCGCCGATACGCAAGGTGCGCCGTTCGTGATCCTGGAAGGGAGCCCCAATTACTATGGCGCGCGCGGGTTTGAGCCCGCCATTCCCCTTGGCATCCGACGGCCTTCGTTGCGGATCCCCGAACGCGCGTTTCAGATTGCCCGTCTATCGACCTATGACCCGGCCATGACCGGCACTTTCGTATACAAGGACGTGCATTGGCGCGGCGGTGTGGGGCTTTACCGCTAAGACCGATCCACTTTCAGGAAACCACAGGATTGATGCGCCCAGAATTCGGCATGCGCCCCCTGCCGCGCCAACAGCTCCTCGTGACTGCCGTCTTCGATGATCCGGCCATTTTCCAACACGACAATCCGGTCCATCCGCGCAATGGTCGACAGGCGATGCGCAATCGCGATCACCGTCTTGTCGGCCATGACGTCGTGCAACGCGGCCTGAATGGCGGCCTCGACCTCACTGTCGAGCGCGCTTGTGGCCTCATCGAGGATCAGGATCGGCGCGTCTTTCAGGATCACACGCGCCAGGGCGATCCGCTGCCTCTGTCCACCCGATAACTTCACGCCACGCTCGCCCACATGGGCGTCATACCCGGTGCGACCGGCCTGATCCTTCAGACCCTTGATGAAATCATGCGCCTCCGCCTTTTCGGCCGCTGCCGCGATTTCGGCATCGCTGGCACCGGGCCGACCCATCGCGATATTGTCGCGCACTGACCGGTTCAGCAGTGAGGCCTGTTGACTGACCATGCCGATGGCGCTGCGCAGGCTGTCCTGCTCCACGTCGCGGATCGATTGCCCATCTATGCGGATGGTCCCCTGTTCGGCCTCGAAGTAGCGCAGGATAAGGTTAACGAGGCTGGATCTTCCGGCCCCGGATCGCCCCACTATGCCGATTTTCTCACCCGGTTTCACCGACAGGCTGACGCCGTTCAAACCACCCTGCCCCGCGCCGTATTGGTGGCGCAGATCGGTGATCTCGATCCCGCCGCGCGTCACCTCCAGTGCAGGCGCGCCGTCGACCTGCGGAATGACAATTGGCTGCGCGAGCGTTTTCAACGCCTCCCGGATCGAACCAACGCTCAGGAAGATCGACCACACCGCATCCAGCACCCAATCGGCCATCGTGGTGATCCGAAGCGTCAGTGCAATGGCCGAGCCGACAAGCCCGATGGAGGCAATCCCCGCCGACCACATCCAGATCCCGTAGCCGATGAACCCCACCATGATGATCCCTTCCAGGATCACGATGGTCGTGCGCAGCGCAATCGCGATCTGGCGCGATTTGAACAGCGTCTCGCGCGTGTGTTCCAGTCGGGCCTTATGGTCGCTCGCCATCACATCCGAGCGCGAGAACAGCTTGACCGTGTCGAAGTTGGAAAAGGTGTCCACGACCGACCCCACAAGGCCAGATTTCGCGGCCTGAAACAATTGCTGCGCGCGGATCATGCGCGGCACGATCCGCGTCATGAGCCAGATATAAAGCACAACCCAGGCAAGGATCGGCAGCGACAGACGCGGATCCTCGCCCGCCAGCAAGGTGATGATGCCGATCATGTAAACAAGGCCAAAGGCCAGCGTATTCAGGGAGTTGAAGATTGTCGAAGCGGTGTAATTGCCCATCTCGACCAGTCGGATCGACGTGCGCCCGGTCAGGCCCTCTTGGAACCAGCCGACGGATTGTTGCGACAGATGCGCATGCGCGCGCCAGCGGTAGAGGTTGGCGATGTTGCAATCGAGCCCGACCCCGTTGAGCGTGTGGCGCACGAATTGCGCCGCCGGTCGCAGCAGCAAAAGCGTTAACGCCGCGCCGATCAGGGGAAGCTTGTGCACCTCCCAGATCTGCGCGGGCGGCGTGTCGGCGAGACGATCGATCAACTGCCCGGCATAGGAGATCAACCAGACCTCGATCACAGCCGTGATGATGGTGAACAGGATGCTCAATCCCATCACAAGCCGCAGCGGCGCCAGGTTGCTGCGCAAATAGGGCAGCACGCGGTCCGGCGGTGTCAGGGCCTTGTCGCACCCCTCGTCATAGGGATCGACCAGATGGAGATCGCGGCGCGTGAAGCGCTCGAACCAGTGTCGCACCGCGTCCCCCTTTCATGTGTCAGCTGAAGAGCATCCCGCCGTTGATGTCGATATTGGTGCCGGTCATGAACGCGCTGTCATCGCAGGCCAGGAACAGGACAAGGTTCGCAACATCCATCGGCACGCCCTGACGTTTCACGGGGGCGTTGGCCTCGAACGCGCGGCGACCGGCGTCGGGGGTGTGGATGTTGTGGAAATCGGTATCGACCATGCCGGGGCACAGGCCATTGACCCGCACGTCGGGCCCAAGCTCTTTCGCGAGGCCGCGCGTCATGGTCATCACCGCGCCCTTCGACGACGCATAGGCGACCGAACCGGGGCCACCGCCATCGCGGGCCGCCTGGCTCGCGATGTTGACGATCGTGCCCTGGCCCATATGCGGGCCGACGGCCTTGATCATCAGGAACGTGCTGGTGACGTTCAGGGTCATCACGTCGTTCCAATGGTCCAGCGACATCTCGTCTACCGTCTTGCGCGCGATCAGCCCGCCCGAATTGTTGACCAGCACATCGACGCCGCCAAATTCGGCGACGGTCGCAGCCACCAGCGCATCCACGCCCGCTTGTGTCGTCAGGTCGCCCTGCACCGCGATGGCCTTGCCGCCCGCGGCCTTGATCTCGGCGACGGTTTCATCCGCGCCGGTGGAGCTGGCGAAATAATTGATCGCGACATTGGCCCCTTCGGACGCCAGAAGAACCGCGCAGGCGCGCCCGATGTCGCGCCCGCCGCCGGTGATGATTGCTGTCTTTCCGCCAAGTTTCATGGGTCTTTCCTTTGTGTGGTCGATCATGCGCCGACGTCGAACGTTTTTGGCACGACGACCTTGAAACTTTGGTCATCGGCATCGGTGAAATAGAGGTCGCAGTCATAGCCCTGGTCATCCAGGAAGCTGAACACGCGGCGTGGGGCGCTGTTGGGATACGGCACCAGCAGTGTCGCGATCCGGTGGCGTGTGGCCTTGGGAAAACGCGCCGTCAAGCAGGTGCTGACCGGCAGGCCTTCGAACTCGGCCGGATCCACACCGGGGAAACCCGTGTGCTGGCTCAGGGCGGGTTGGCCCGCCTCGGACCACAGGAACTTGCCGTAAAAGCCCGCGCGCTCTCCGGCGTAGCGAAACGTGCTCTCGCCCAATGTCATCGGCGCATTGGCATGCAGCAGCCAGTCGATCTCCACCGGCTCAGAGGCATCAATGTTGTCAACGATGACGAAATACTGGTTCCGAACGAAATAGACATCCCGCGTGACCGATGTGACCTCGGGCGACAGGGATGCGTAAGCGGCGGTCGCGTCGCCCTGAATGAAGATGTGATCCTCGCGCGCCTCGGCCACGTTGATCCGGCCGGACGATGCCATGGCCATCACCTTGTCACCGCCCGCATACTGCCCCTTGCCGTTGATCAGAATGCCGTTTTTCGAGACACTCTGCCGCCGGAAGGCCTGATGCATGGTGGAGTTGAAGGCCACATAATGGCCCGCCTGGATCGCCAGATCTTCGCCGAACGCGGCAAGGCAAAACGCGTTCTGATCGCCGTGGCTATGGCTGACCGACCCAAAGGGAGAGGATTTCATCACGAATTGTATGTGGTTGTCGGGATCATGCATCCGGTGCTGGATCGCGACCCATCCGATGCCCTGAAACCAGCGCAATTGATCGCCGTCGGCGGGGGGGACGGCCTCGATCACGGGGAAATCGGTGCGATACACAAGCTCGTCGAAATTGAAATCCCACCAGCCCCAATTGTAGAATGCCCCCTCCGTGCCCGGATTGGTGCGCTTGATCTCGTCATAATACCATTGGTAGGCGCCATTGCCGGTCACGCCCGCGAATTGGCGCAGGTTGTAGCCGACCTTGACCGAAGGCAGATCGCCCATCGTGCTGTCGTCGCCGAACGTGGCGCGGCAGGTGTTGGGGGCCTTGGTATACAGCGGGAAATCGCCCGTGCGCTGGAAAAACGGGCGCTGGTAAAGGTCGATGCCGGAATAGCCCTTCAAAAGGTTTGCCGCATCAATCAGATAGGCCATCCCCGTCATCCAGTAATGCGGGCCTTCCGCCCAACCGCCCTGCGCATCGCCCCAAGGCGAATAGACGGTGGACAGGAACTCGACCGAATAATGCAGCCACTCCTCCGCCTCGGGCGCATCGTCCAGAAGTGCGATACACGCCGGGACCAAAACCGCCGATACGGCGCGCACGGCGTGGCTGTCGAAGGGGAACAGCTGGATGTTGGCGTTCTTGATGATGTGATCGGCGGTCTCGCGGGTGCGGGCCAGCAGGGCCTCGCGTACGCTCGCCTGCTCGGATTCGGACAGCTCGTCGAACAGCCAGTCGTAGCCCCAAGCAAGCGCAAGGTTCACGCGAAACGCCCATTCGTCGGTATAGGCGCGCGAGGTGGTCCCGGCCGGGTTCCAGCTTGCCGCTTCCAGCAGCCACGCTTTGGCATGGTCGAGCATGGCCTGATCGCGGGTCACCTGCCCACCGACGGCCAGATGACGGATCGCATAGAGCAATTCCTGGCAGTCGATATAGGTCTGTCGCCAGATCGGCGCCGTGCGCTTGTGGCCGGGGTAGCCTTCGGGCTCTGCCATGACCTTGCGGTCCATCCACGGGGTCACAGACTTTTTGTAGAAGATGTCCCATGTGTGGGTGGTGGGATCGGCGGCAACCTCTTTGCGAAACGCGTCGAGCCTGTCGGGGGTCAGCCAAAGGCGCGGATGCGCGCGGGTGGCCTTGGCAAAACGGTCCTCGCGCGACGGCAGCGGCGTCTGCGGCAGGTCCTGCGTGATGGTGAAGCTGCGCGATGTGCTCCATGCGGTCACGGGCGCGCCCGCGTTGTCGCACACGGCGTAGGACCAATGATGCTCGCCTTCGGGAAGGGCTGTATCGGGTGTGAAGAAGTTCAACGGTATGTTGGCAAAGGTCAGCGTTGATGCGGCGGGATACGCGGAATCGGATGAGATCCGCAGGACAAAGCGCGCCTCATCCTCGATCACTGGCAACCAGGTGAACCGGGGCGGGTTCTCAACCACATCGCCGCGTCCTGCGTCGGGCGCGTATTGGATCGTGAGACGGCCGGTCTTGGGCTCGTCCAGCATGGGGGCGGTCTTGGCGGTCATCCGCGTTCTCTCAGGTAAAAAATGTGATGTGTGCGGCCCGGTCGGGGGCCGCACACCAGATCATTCAATCAGTCGCAATCAGCCGTACTGACGCGCATAGGCCGCGTTCATGACTTCGATCACGTCCTGGTAGCCCATGCTGTTGAGCGTCTCGATATAGGCGTCCCAATCTTCATTGACGTCGCCCGAACCCAGGATCCAGGCCTGGTTGCGCTCTAGCATGTAGGTGCGGATCGACGGCCAGTAACGGTCAAACACGGCCTGCTCTTCCTGGTTGAAGGCAACGCCGAGGAATTGATCGACCAGCAGGTCGTTCGCGCCGTAAAGCTCGATCCCTTCGCGTGCGGCCTCGGATGTCCACTGCCACTCATAGCGGTAATCCTGCGGATAGCCGCGCTGGATCTGAGCGCCTTCAAGATACATCTGGCTGTTGACCGCCTGATCGCCGCTCAGAACGGCATCGGTGAAGATCGGCTCACCATCAACCATGTTCCAGGTGCGGCCTTCGACGCCGAAGTTGGCCAGGTTGCGGCCCTCCTCGGTGAACCAGAAATCGAAATACTGGATCGTCTCGATCACGTTCTCATTGGCAAAGCTGATCGCCCACCCATCGGGCTTGATCGGAATGCGGCGATGCTCGGCCATGCGCACACCACCCGCGGAGGCAGGCGGCAGGAACGGGATGAAGTTGAAGCCCTCGACACTATCGGCCAGCGCGTTGTTGTAGCCCGAGGTCGACGCGAACCAATCGTGGGTCACACCGCCGAGGTTTTCGGACAAAAGGAAATCGCGTGCAGATGAGCCGCGCGTGAAGATTTGCGCGTCGATCAGGCCC
>CAZPJO010000128.1:6539-7129 GCA_964586895.1 uncultured Roseicyclus sp. | reverse complement strand
ATGATCATACGGGCGAATCCTCGACCGTGTGCCACCAAAGCGATTGGGCCATGGTCGATGCGCACATGCCCGTGCTCAGCCCCGCAGGCGTGCAGGAAATCCTTGATTACGGGCTCTACGGCTATGCGCTGAGCCGGTTTGCGGGCGTCTGGGTCGGGTTGAAATGCCTCAAGGATACGGTGGAGGCGACGGCCGTGGTCGATGCGCGCGCCGACCGGATGACGTTTGTCACACCCGAATTCGACATGCCCGAGGGCGGGCTGAACATCCGGCTTGGCGATCATTGGATTGCGCAGGAAGAACGCCTGCTGGAGCATAAGCGGTGGGCGGCGGAGGCGTTTTCGCACGCCAACGCGATCGACAAACGCGTGCATGGCCGGGCGGGGGCGAAGGTGGGCTTCGTGGCGGCGGGCAAGAATTGGCTCGACCTTTTGTCGGCGCTGGCGTCGCTTGGGATTGATGAGGCCGAGGCGGACCGGCTTGGGATCACGACCTACAAGATCGGGCAGGTCTGGCCGCTTGACATGGCGGGGTTCAAGGAGTGGGCCGAAGGGCTCGACCTGATCGTGGTGGTCGAGGAAAAGCGCAAG
>CAZPJO010000128.1:0-6529 GCA_964586895.1 uncultured Roseicyclus sp. | reverse complement strand
CAGGTCAAGGAAGCGATCTTTGACGACCGGCGTGGACGGCGCGTCTATGGCTACAAGGACGGGCAGGGCAACACGCTGTTCGCGCAGCATTTCGCGCTGGACCCGGCCGATATTGCGTTGAATTTGGGTCGCATTCTTGAAGAAGAGGGCTGCGCCACGGATCGGATGCGCGCAGGCATGGCGCGGGTCGAAGAGGCCAAGCGCGCCACCAACGCCCCCGATCTGGCGACACGCACGCCCTGGTTCTGCTCGGGCTGTCCGCACAATTCATCCACCAAAGTGCCCGAGGGAAGCCGCGCGGGGGCGGGCATCGGGTGTCACTTCATGGCGAAATGGATGGACCGAGAGACCGAAGCCTATACGCATATGGGCGGCGAAGGCGTGAACTGGGTCGGCGAGGCGCCATTCTCGAAGCGCGACCACATGTTCCAGAACCTCGGCGAGGGGACGTATAACCACTCCGGTATCCTCGCGATCCGGGCGGCTTTGGCGGCGAAGACCAACATCACCTACAAGATCCTGTTCAACGACGCGGTCGCCATGACCGGGGGACAGACCAACGAAGGCGAGTTGTCGCCGGGGCGCATTGCGCATGAGCTGCGCGCGATGGGTGTGGGCGAGGTCGCGTTGGTATATGACGAAAAGGAAGACGTCGATTTCGCCACGTTCCCTGCGGGCGTGGACCGGTTCGAGCGCGCCGAATTGATGAACGTGCAGGAGCGGATGGCCAAGGTGACGGGCGTCTCGGCGATCATCTATGTGCAGACCTGCGCCGCCGAAAAACGCCGCCGCCGCAAGCGCGGTACCTTCCCCGATATCGACAAGCGCGTGTTCATCAACACAGATGTTTGCGAAGGGTGCGGCGATTGCGGGGTGCAATCGAACTGCGTGTCCATCGTGCCGGTGGAAACGGAACTGGGCCGCAAGCGCGCGATTGATCAATCGACCTGCAACAAGGATTTTTCCTGCGTCAAAGGGTTTTGCCCGTCGTTTGTGACGTTGGAAGGCGCGGTGATCCGGAAAGAGGCTTCGGCCAGTGTCGACCTGAGCGATCTGCCAGAGCCCGCACTGCCCGCGATTGAGGGCACGCATAACGTGCTGGTCACGGGTGTCGGTGGGACCGGGGTCGTGACCATCGGCGCGGTGATGGCGCAGGCCGCGCAGCTTGACGGGATGGGCGCGGGCATGATCGAAATGGCGGGTCTGGCGCAAAAAGGCGGCGCGGTGGCGATCCACCTTCGGCTGGCCAACAGCCCCGACGATATCGCGGCGATCCGCGTTGGCGCGGGCGAGGCCGATGTGGTGATCGGCGGCGATCTGGTGGTGACCGGCGGGGCCAAGACGCTTGGCTTGATGACCACGGGCCGCACGGGCGCGGCCGTCAACAGCCACGAGATCACCACCGGTGATTTCACGTTGGACACGGAATTTACAATTCCGGGCAAAGACTTGGAGGTCGTTCTTCAAGCACGCCTGCGCGAGAACCTGCACCTGTTTGATGCCACGGAACTGGCGCGGGTTTTGTTGGGGGATTCGATCTATTCCAACATGATGGTGTTCGGCGCGGCCTGGCAGATGGGGTTTGTGCCGCTGAGCCATGAGGCGATCACGCAGGCCATCGGATTGAACGGCGCCGCGGTCGAGGCGAACCGGCAGGCGTTCGAGATGGGGCGTTGGGCGGTGGAACATGGCGACGAGGCCGCGCGCCTGACCACGCCGAATGTCATCGCCTTGCCCAAGACGTTGGACGAGCAGATCGCGTATCGCGCGGATCACCTTGTGGCCTATGGCGGCAAGGGTCTGGCGCGGCGTTACAGGGCGTTGGTGGACAGGGTGGAAGATCCGCGCCTGAAGGAGGCGGTGGCGAAGGGCTACCACAAGCTTTTGTCCTACAAGGATGAATATGAGGTCGCGCGTCTGCATCGGGATACGGAAGCCAAGGCGCGCGAAACCTTCGGAGGCGATTTCCGGATGTCCTATCACCTGGCCCCGCCGCTTCTGCCGGGCAAGGAGGCGGACGGGCGCCCGAAAAAGCGCGCGTTCGGGCCTTGGATGGGCAAGGCGTTCCGGGTTCTGGCGGGCCTGCGGTGGCTGCGCGGGACCTGGGCCGATCCGTTCGGGCACACGGCCGAGCGGAAGATGGAGCGCGCGTTGATCCGCGACTACGAGCGTGACATGGCGCTTTGGCTGCCGGATGCGACGCCTGCGCGGATGGACGCGTTGGTGGCGCTGGCGGAATTGCCGTTGCAAATCCGCGGGTTCGGCCCGGTGAAGGAGGCCAATGCCGCCAAGGCCGCGCGGCAGAGGGCCGGATTGCTCAGCGTGTTGCAGGCGGGTGGGGTAGCGGAGACTCAGGCGGCGGAATAGGCCGCTCCTCGGGCCTGCGGCCCTCCTCGCAGCTATGTGTTTGGGCGGCGGTATCAGAGGCATGCGGTGGCTCTGGCTTGGCTTGCGGACCCTCCGGGGGGCATTTTCAGGGAACAAAGATGCGCGCGGCCCGGCGCGGGCTTCCACCGGCGCGCACCGTGCGCTAGGGCGGGCCGCGACAGGGGAGCGGTGCCATGCCGGAGATGTCTGACGTTTTGCCAATGGTGGGTTTGATCCTTGTGATCGGGGCCTTGGCCGGTGTGCTTGCGGGCCTTTTGGGGGTTGGCGGCGGGATCGTGTTGGTGCCCGCGTTCTATTTCGCCTTCGAGGGGTTGGGATATGGCCCGGATGGGTTGATGCAGATCTGCCTTGCAACGTCATTGGCCACCATCATGGTGACCTCGGTGCGGTCGGTGCTGGCGCATAACAAGACGGGGGCGGTTGATTGGACGATCCTGAAGGCGTGGGGGCCGGGGATCGGGGTTGGCGCGCTTTTCGGTGTGGTGGCGGCCAGTGGACTGCGCAACGAGGCATTGATGGCGATTTTCGGCGGGCTGGGTTTGACCATGGGGCTGTTCATGGCGTTTGGCCGGGCAGATTGGCGGCTTGGTGAAACGATGCCGGGGCGCGCGGGGACGATCATTTCGTCGCCCGTCATCGGGTTCTTGTCGGTGTTGATGGGTATTGGGGGCGGGTCGTTCGGGGTGCCGTTGATGACGCTTTACAACCAACCGATCCACCGTGCGGTGGCGACGGCGGCGGGCTTTGGCCTTTTGCTGGCCGTGCCGTCGGTCATCGCGTTCCTCTTGGTCAGTGGCGCAGGCGCGAACCGCCCGCCCTTTACCCTTGGGCAGGTGAACCTTGTGGCCTTTGCGCTTGTGGTGGCGATGACGCTGATCACGACGCCATTGGGGGTGCGGCTCGCCCATTGGATGAACCCCAAGCCGCTCAAGCGCGTATTTGCGTTTTTCATCATGATCATGGCGCTGAACATGTTGCGAAAGGCCATGGGATTTTGAGCTGGTTGGAGAGCGGGTTTCAGGTTTTCCCGCGCGAGCCTGCGGTGGAGGCCTGGGTCGCGAGCGTGCGCGGTCCGGCGCTGGAGGCTGCGGCGGATCCTGCGCAGCGGGCCGCGTGGCTGCGCCATGGGGACACGTGGTTTGTGGGTGTTGATGCCTTGCCCAACGACGTGGATGGCACGGTCGGGGATGGCCCGGCGTTTGGTGGAGAGGCGTTTGATCGGGCGGTGGCGGCGACGGGGATATCGGCGCTGCACCGGGCGCAGGTGTCGGTGACGTACCCCGGATATCCACGTCAGGAGGCGCAGGATGATGCCGCAGCGCATCGGTTTCGGACGCGGCGCGACGGGGCGCATCTGGACGGGTTGCTGCCCGAGGGGGCGGACAAACGGCGCCACCTGCGCGAACCGCATGCCTGGATCCTGGGCGCGGCCCTGACCGAGGCGGAAGCGGGTGCGGCACCTTTGGTTGTGTGGGAGGGCAGCCATCACGCGATCCGGCGCGCGTTTGCGACGGCGTTCGACGGGGTGCCTGCATCGCGATGGGGCGATCAGGATGTCACCGATATCTACAAGGCCGCACGCGCCGACGTGTTCGCCAATTGCCGCCGGGTCGAGGTGCCGCTTGCGATGGGGGAAACCGTGCTGCTGCATCGCCACGTGATCCACGGTGTCGCCCCTTGGGCCATGGGGGCCGAGGCCGCGCCGGAGGGCAGGGCGATTGCCTATTTCAGGCCGTGTTTTGACGATCCTTTGAAGTGGCTGACGCGGCCCTAGCGCTTGGAGGCCAGTCGCGCCGCGCGCCCGCCGCGCCGTTTGGTGATGAGGGATCGACGCTCGGGCAGGGCGGCCATCACCTCGCGCCGGGCGTCGGGGGCCATGCGCGACCATTGGGTGATTTCGTCGATGGACCGCAGGCAGCCGGTGCAAATGCGCGCTTCGGGGTGGACAACGCAGATCTTGACACAGGGGCTTTCGATCTCGTCGCGTTTCCAGATGTCGTCGGTCATGGGACGCTCCTGATGTGGCGCAACCGGTCAAGCGCCCCTTGCAGGATATACCCTGCGGCGACGGCATCGATCACCTCTGCGCGACGTTTGCGGGTCGTATCCGCCTCAAGCAGTGCCTTTTCTGCCGCAACGGTCGAGAGGCGTTCATCCCAGAAGGCGATGGGCAGCTCGGCGAAATCCGGACGCCGCGAGAGGTTGAGCGCGAAGGCGCGCGTGGCCTGTGCGCGGGGCCCTTCGGTGCCGTCCATGTTGCGCGGCAGACCAAGAATGACGCCGCCGATTTCATGGTGATCGGACAGGTCCCGCAGGCGGTCGGCATCGAGCGTGAATTTCCGGCGTTTGACGGTTTCAAGCGCCGTGGCGGAGTTGAGCAGGCGATCCGAGAGCGCCACGCCGATGGTCTTTGTGCCAAGGTCGAGGCCCATGAGCCCGCGCATGGGGGGGGCGGCATGGGCGAACCCCTCAAGCGTGTCGTGAATCACTCGGTTGCGCCCCCGGCACCTGGTTGTGATGCGCCTCCGGCACCTGGTTGTGATGCGCCTCCGGCGCGGGCCATGGCGGCGCGGAACGCCTCGTCGATCATCTCCAGCGCGTCGGGGAAGTCGGCAAACGTCACCTGCGCATCGTCATGCACGATCTGCGCCGCGTTCGACCGGCCCAGAACCCCGTAGGCGGTGATCAATTGCGCCCAATCCTGCGGTGTGCCGCCTTCGGTGGCCAGACGGTCGGCCAGACCGGCGACCATTTCTTCGATCATCGCCTGCTGGCCTTCGGCGTCGAGCCCTTCCATCGCGGCGAAATCGGAGGGGCCGGGCGCGCCTTGCAACATCGCGGGGTCCAGCTCGACCCCGGCAGCAAAGGCAACCTCGCCCAATTGCGCCTCGATGGCGTCGACCCATGGGGCCTCGGGGCGGCTTTCGCGCAGCAGGTTGACCCAGATCGGCAGGGCGAGGTCCGGACGGCCCTGTTGTGCGTACATCTGACCGGCGAAATAGCGCCCCGTTCCATCGCGCGGCTCAAGCGCCAGCCCGCGCACCAGCGCATCCTCGGCCTCGGGCGAGACGTAGCCGCCAGCGGCAAAGATCATCATTTCGGCATAGTCGATCCAGTGACGGCCGGTGGCCGCGTCCTGCAATAGCGTCAGAAGGCGCCCCTGCGCGTTGCGGGCGGCGCGGAAATTGCCAAGCATCGCCTCGTTCGCGGCCAGCAATTCCAGCCCGCGGGTATCGTCGGGGCGCTGTTCGATGATGGTGCGAAGTTGTTCGACCATGGCCAGACGCTCGGGGTCGGCCTCGCGCCCGGGGCGGTCGGGGGCCTGGTCTTCGGCGCTGGCCTGATCGGGGCGGGTTTCGCGAGCATCCTCGATAAGCGCGATGCGTCCCTGAAGCGGCAGATCCGGATAACCGGGCGCGCCGATTTGCTGATAGGTCCAGACCGAAATGCCGATCGTCGCCACCAGACCCAGCAGAACAAGGCCGATGCCCTTGCCCGACGGGGCCTGCGATTGCTCGGCCTGCAAAGCGCGGTCGGCGTCAAGGATCCGGCGGCTGACCTCGGTGCGGGCGCGCGCGGCGTCGTCTTCGGTCAGCGTGCCGCGCGCAATGTCGCGTTCGACCTCCTTGAGTTGGTCGCGGTAGATTTGCAGGTCATAGGCGGCTTTGGGGGCCTCGCCCGTATCGGGACGACGCGCGGCCAGGACCACAAGGGCGGCCACAACAAGACAGATCAAGCCTGCGGCGATCCAGAACACCAATTTCGCACCCCATTCGAAGCCTCGCTGCCCATCCCATAAAGCCCGACAGGCCCAAGCGAAAGCGCATAAGACGTCACATCACCGACAGCGCCGGGGGCGCGGACCGCGACAACTTGAGCCAACGTCGCAAATTGTCTTTCATGGGTCGCGCCGGGTATCCTCTTTTCCGGCCCGCAGGCGAAAAGCGAGCCATCAGGTATCGAGGTCTCGTCCATGCGCAAATATTCCGCCTTTGCCGTCGTCCGCGAAGCGTTCCGCCATCACAAGGGATGGCAGCGTGCGTGGACCTCGCCCGAGCCGAAAGCGGCCTATGACGTGGTGATCGTCGGCGCCGGTGGGCATGGCTTGGCGACGGCCTATTACCTGGGCAAGAATTTCGGC
>CAZPJO010000127.1:0-7147 GCA_964586895.1 uncultured Roseicyclus sp. | reverse complement strand
TGTGGATTGGTACATGGACGGCAAGATCGAGATCGATCCGATGATCACCCACACTTTGGCGCTGGATGACATCAACGAAGGCTTCGATCTGATGCATGCGGGAAAATCTATCCGCTCTGTGGTGGTCTACTGAGACCATAAAGACGCTTTGGAAAGGACCGTCCATGAAGAACACAATGATTGCAGCGGTGCTCTGTGCTGCGGGGGCCGGCGCGGCGCACGCCGAAGGCTGGACCGTGACGGATTTCACACCGCTGGGTGATCTCAACACTTGCATGAATTACGCCGAGACCACCTTCAACACCTACCGCACGCGCTTTGGGGCCGACGGGTTTACCGGGCGGTCCAACTGGACAATCGGCGGCTACGACCTGCGCGGTGAAGCGATTGACGGGCTGTTCATCTGCGCCGAGGAAGACGGAGTCGTGGACCCGTTCCTTGTTGTCTACAACAATGACGACGACAGCGATGCGCGCGAAACAATCGCAGATCGCCTTGGCGACATCTGGGATGAAATCGTGGCGGGCAACGGCGTGCCCGGTGGCGCGAGTGCCGCGCCAGCTCCGGCCCCCACACCGGCCCCGGCGGCAACGAAATAATTCGCGCCTAAGGCAGCGTGCCGGGGTGCAGGCCTTGACGTTCGCCTACGGAGCAATGGCGGCGCCGCGACGGCCGTTTGTGCGGATTGGCTGCAAAGTGTTTCAACCCCTTGCATGTTGTGTCATGCAGGCAGGAAAAGGGGCATTTCAATGGCCAGCGACACACCACTTCTTGCGGTTCTGATCGACGCAGACAACACTAGCCACAAGCACGCCAAGGCGATTTTCGACGAGATCGCAGGGTTCGGCGAAGCGTCCGTGCGTCGTATATACGGGGACTTCAGCTCATCGCATATGAAGGGCTGGTCCAACGTGCAGGCCGAATACGGGATCGTTCCGTTTCACCAACCCGCAAATACCGTGGGCAAGAACGCCTCTGACATCGCGCTGGTCATCGACGCGATGGACCTGATGCATTCGGGCCGCTTCGACGGGTTTGTCCTGTGTTCATCCGACAGCGACTTCACCCGACTGGCAAGCCGGATCCGGGAACAGGGACTGGACGTCTACGGGATCGGTCAGCAGAAAACACCGGAGGCGTTCCGCAAGGCCTGCAAACGGTTCATCTTCATTGAGAACATCTTGCCCGAGGCCCCCAAGGGCGAGGAAAAATCGAACGGCAAGCCCAAGGCGCAACCGATCAATGAAGCGCGCGACCTGATCTTCCGCGCCATGGATTCCATCGAACAGGCGGATGATTGGTATTCATTGGGGCAGCTGGGGCAATACATGACCGCCGCCAACCCCGATTTCGACACTCGCACCTACGGCAAGCGCAAGTTGAGTGATCTGGTCGAAAGCCTGAAGATGCTTGAGGTCAAACGCGGCGCGGGCAATCAGCTTCTGGTGCGGCGTCTGGATTAACCGACCGCTTTCGGGACCCGGCGGTATCGGGCCAGAAACGTGCGCACCGCTTCATCCACGATGCGGTCAACGTCGGCCTCTTTCGGGTTCTTCTCGATCCCGAACAGAACCTTCAGAAGCAGATCCGTGCGACACAGCTGCGCCAGTTGGTCCGCCGCGAGGAACGGATCTTCGATGTCGAGGACCGCACGCGCTTTATCACTGCTGAGGAAACCCGCGATCTTTTCGGCCAGATGCCGCGGGCCGCTTTCGTAAAAGGTCTCTCCCAACTCTGGAAACCGCTTGGCCTCGGCCACACAGACCCGGAACATATCCTGTCCAAAATCGCTGAGGAAAAATGTGATCAGCTTCTTGCAGATCACCGCGAGCTTCTCCTCGACGGACAAGCCCGTCTGCTCAAACAGAACCTCCACCTCGGATTGCGCATCGCATTCCAATTTGAGCACTTCGCGAAACAGGTGCTGCTTGTCGGGGAAGTAGGAATAGAGCGTCGCCTTGGAGACACCCGCATCGCGCGCGATCTCGTCCACCGACGCGCCTTCAAAGCCTTCACGCATAAAGACGGCACGCGCACCTGCAATGACCTGGTCGAATTTCCGACCTTTCTTGATCTGCGTCTCGACGTTCATCTTTCGGGAAATCCCTTCCTGTCGTTGATCGTAAACTAACCGGTTCAGTTTCGGCAAGATATACGTTTCGAAAGCTGCGGTGACTGGACAGGGGCCAACCGGTGCCGTAGCGCTTGGATATGGTGGACATCTTCCTGAAAACCCTGCCGTTCTTCGCCCTTATCGCGTTGGGGTTTCAAGCATGCCGGACGGGGTTTTTCACGTCTGAGGCCGCCGCATACCTGACCAAGTTCGTGTTTTACTTCGCGCTTTCGGCAATGCTGTTCCGGTTTGCCGCGAACCTGTCACTGGCCGACATCTTCGATTGGCAATTCGTGGGTGCCTACCTGTCGGGCTGCATCGTGGTCTACCTTCTGGCCACATTGGTCGCGATGATCCGTAAACGCCCCGTGACCGAAGCCGCGTTCGAGGCCCAATGCGCCATCATCGGCAACGTCGGATTTCTCGGCATCCCGATGCTGGTCGTGCTTTTGGGTGAGGCCGCCGCGGGCCCCGTGATCCTCGTTTTGTCCGTCGACCTGATCGTCTTTTCCAGCCTGATCGTCATCATCGTCACCGGAAGCCGCGATGGCCGCATGTCGCTTGGGGTGCTGCGCACGGTCGGCATCGGCCTTCTGAAAAACCCGATGATCGTGTCGATTGTCCTGGGGCTTGCGTGGTCTTCGACCGGATGGGACGTGCCCGGCCCGGTCAACGAATTCCTCGCCATCCTCGGCGCTGCTGCGACGCCGGGTGCGCTGTTCGCCATCGGCGCATCCCTTGCTGGCAAATCGGCCGAGCGGATGTCCGTCGCGGGTTGGCTGACGGTCTGCAAGCTGGTTCTACACCCTGCCGCCGTGGCCGTGGCCGCGCTTTTGCTGTTTGACGTTCCGGATTACGACGCCGGTGTGATGATCGCGGCTGCGGCCCTTCCCGTTGCGGGCAATGTTTACATTCTTGCGCAGCATTATGGCGTGGCACCCCAACGGGTCTCGGCCACGATCCTGATCTCGACGGCTTTGTCGATCCTGACGGTGTCCGCCGTGATCGCGTGGCTCGCCCCATTGACCGGAACGTAGGCGTTGCAAGCGGCCCCGCCCGCACGCTAGGCAAGGGAAAACCAACGGGGGATCCGGGCGCATGGAAACGATTTCCGAAAACAAGGCATTCGGTGGCACGCAGGGCGTCTATCGGCACGCCTCCGACGCAACGGCATGCGAGATGACCTTCGGCCTGTTCCTACCGGAAGAGGCGCAATTCGGGCCGGTGCCGGTGTTGTGGTATCTGTCCGGCCTGACCTGCACCCATGAAAACGCCATGAGCAAGGCGGGCGCCCAAGGGTGGGCCGCCGAACAAGGCATCGCACTGATCTTTCCCGACACGTCTCCGCGCGGCGACGGCGTGGCGGATGACGCGGCCTATGATCTGGGCCAGGGCGCGGGTTTCTACGTGAACGCGACCGAGGCCCCATGGGCGGCGCATTACCGGATGTGGGATTACATAACGCGCGACCTGCCCGATACCGTCTTCGAACGCTTCGCCCTCGACCCCGACCGGCAAGCGATCACCGGCCATTCCATGGGCGGGCACGGCGCACTGACCATCGCGATGCGGCATCCCGGGCGCTTTGCCTCGGTCTCGGCCTTTGCGCCGATCTGCAATCCGACCAAAAGCGATTGGGGCCGCAAGCAACTTGGCGCCTACCTGGGCGCGGACGAGGCGACCTGGGCCGCGCATGATGCGACGCTTGTGATGCAGAATGACGGATTCGACGGTCCGATCCTGATCGACACCGGAACCGAAGATCAGTTCGGCGACCTTCTGAAGCCCGAAGCTCTGGCCCATGCCGCCGCCGCCCGTCGTCAGCAGATGACGCTCAGGATGCAGCCAGGGTACGACCATTCGTATTTCTTCGTGTCCAGCTTTATGGAAGAGCACATCAGCTTCCACGCCGACGCGCTTTATTCCGTCTGATGCGCATTCAAGCCGTCGTTTTCGACATTGGCAACGTGCTGATCGAATGGCAGCCCGAGCGGCATTATGACCGTGTCATCGGCGAAGACCGGCGGCGCGCGATGTTCGACGCCATCGACCTGCACGCGATGAATGACCGGGTCGACCGGGGTGAATACTTTGAAACCGTGGTGCGCGAAACCGCCGCCGCCTATCCCCATTGGCATGATGAAATCCTGTTGTGGCATGACGATTGGCTGCAGATGGCGCGCCCCGAAATCCCGAAATCGGTCACGCTTCTGCGCGCATTACGCGGTCGCGGCGTGCCCGTTTTCGCGTTGTCGAATTTCGGGATCGAGACGTTTGAGATCGCCACACCGATCTATCCTTTCCTGACGGAGTTCGACCGCTCCTACATCTCGGGGCACATGGGTGTGACCAAGCCGGACGCCAAGATATATGCCATGGTCGAGGCGGATTGTGGCATGGCCCCCAAAAGCCTGCTGTTCACCGACGACCGCACGGATAATATCGAAGCGGCGGCAGCGCGGGGGTGGCAGACGCATCTGTTCGACGGTCCGCAAGGCTTGATGGGCAGGCTGGTATCGGAAGGCCTTTTGACTGCAGAGGAGGCAGGGGAATGACGCTGATCATCGGACCGGAGGCCGAGGGCAAGCTGGACTGGATCGCCTTGAGCGATGCCATTGAAGCGGGTCACAGGATGCCGCGCGCCGAGATCGGGGATACGTTTCTTTACCGTGGCAACGACACGCTCCTGAGCCGTGCGGCATGGATCGAAGGCCTGGGGCAGCTGGTCAAGACGGCAACGATCTTTCCCGGAAATACGGCCTCCGGCAAGCCCGCGATCAATGGTGGCGTTTGCCTGTTTTCGGACGTCGACGGCACGCTTGAAGCGATCATTGATTTCCACCTTCTGACCAAGTGGAAGACGGCGGGCGATAGCCTTCTTGCCGCCCGGAAACTGGCCCGGCCCGACAGCAAGAAGATCCTGTTGATCGGTGGGGGAAGCGTTGCCAAGTCCCTGCGCCAAGCCTATGCCGCCGCCTTTCCGGATGCGGAATTCAGCATCTGGAACCGCACATTGGCGAACCTCGCCGGGATCCATGCCGAGTATCCGGATATGGACATCGCCCATGATCTGGAAGAGGCCGTCGCGGCGGCGGATATCATCGGGTCGGGCACGATGACGACCAAGCCCATCCTCAAGGGGAAGTGGCTGCAACCCGGGCAACATGTTGATTTGATCGGGGCTTATCGCCCGGACATGCGCGAAGCCGATGACGATTGCCTGCGCCGCGCGCGGGTTTTCGTCGATAGCCGCGAAACGACGTTTGGCCATATCGGCGAGCTGAAAATCCCGCTCGAAGAAGGCGTTTTCTTCGAGTCGGACGTGGTCGGAGATTTCTATGACATGGACGTGTTCGAACGCATGTCGGATCATGAGATCACGTTGTGCAAGAACGGCGGCGGCGCGCACCTTGACCTGATGGTGGCCCGCTACATCCTGGACGCCGTGAAAACCGGCTAGGCGGCTTGCGGGGCACGCTGGCCGAGGGGGATTTCCCTGATCGGCAGATGAACGATCGCACTCAGCGCTCCGACACCCACGCCGACCCACCACACGACCGTATAACTTCCATATAAATCATACATATATCCGCCAAGCCAGACGCCAACGAAGCTGCCCAATTGATGGCTGAAAAAGACGATGCCGTAGAGGGTGGCCATGTGGCGGAGGCCGTAGATGTAGCCGACGAGGCCAGAGGTAAGAGGAACTGTTGCGAGCCACAGGGACCCCATGACCACCGAGAACACGATCACCGAGGTCGGTGTGATCGGCAAAAGGATGAACACGGCGGCCGCGAGGGTGCGGGCGGTGTAGATCAGCGCAAGCAGGTTCTTCTTGGAATAGGATTTCCCCAGATACGCCGCAAAGAGCGTGCCGCCGATATTGGCCAAACCGATCAGCGCAATCGCGATCGCCCCAAGCGCCGAGGTTGTCGTGACACCCATCGTATGCAGCACGCCGCCCGGTGCGATGGGGCCGCAATATTCGGTGATGAAAGCCGGAAAATGCGCCGTGATGAAGGCCAATTGGTACCCGCAGGAAAAGAAGCCGATGAAGATCAGGGTGAAGGACGGGTCGCGGAACGCCTTGCCGAGGATCTGTGTCAGGGTTTCCTCGACCTCGGGCGTGCCCGCGCGCTCGGGGGCCTTCAGCAGTGGCAGGAACAGCAACGACGCAAAGATCACCGCCGCGAAAATCAGGAACGTGGTTTGCCACGGCAATGCCGCCAGGAGCGCCTCGGTCAGTGGCGGGCCGACCACCTGCCCGGCGGACCCGGCGGCGGTGACGATGCCAAGGGTGAGCGAGCGGTTTTCATCCGAGGCGGCGCGGGCAACCATCGCAAGGATCACGCCAAAGCCCGTCCCGGCAATCCCGAAGCCCACGAGGATCTCCAACAGGTGATGCTGCCCGGGCGTGATCGCATAGGCCGAAAACACCAGACCGATAACGTAGCACGCCACCCCCAGCGCAATCGCCTTGCGGTCGCCGATCTTGTCGGCAATCGCGCCGAAAAATGGCTGCCCGATGCCCCAGGCGAGGTTCTGGATCGCGATGGCCATCGAAAACTCGGCCCTGAGCCAGCCGAATTCTTCGGCGATCGGAATCTGGAACAGGCCAAAACTCGACCGGATCGCAAAGCTGATCAGGATGATGGCACAGCCGCCGATCAAGACAGGCGTCATGAGGTTGTCCGAGCGATCACTGCGATCCATGTGGGCGTCCCTTCCCGAGTTGCGCCACATTGGCGATACGATGCGCAGGGGTCAAATCAGAGGTTCTGAAGCGACGGATCATTTTTTGTGAGGTCGTTGATTTTCATGGGCAAACCGCTGCGATTTGCCTAGAATACCATGGCCATGTCGCAACATCTGACCGCCCTATATGACACCCGCGTTGCCGAAGGCCTGTTGCGGCCCGACCCGGCGCAGCGACAGGTCATGGCCCTTCTGGAACAGGCTCGCGAGCGGCTGGAAGCGCCGGAGCGCAAGGCGTTTCTTGCGCGCTTTCGCAAGGCCGAACCAATGGGTCAGCAG
>CAZPJO010000126.1:0-7169 GCA_964586895.1 uncultured Roseicyclus sp. | reverse complement strand
AGCCGTCGTGCATCGCCTCCCAGCTCTCGGTCTCGACCGTCATCTGATAGGGCAATTCCTGGTGCAAGCGCAGGGTCAGCTTTTCGCGCGTCATCTCGGCGGCGATCATCCGCATCGGCAGGTCGGCGATCTGATCCTCGGGGTACAGATACGGCCCCTCGGGCACCTCACCGGCCAGCCACCCACGCAAATCCTGCACACCGTGGCCCTTCTCGGCCGAGATCATAAACGTTTCGGCAAAATCGAACGCCGCGTTCATATCCTCGGTCAGCTTCAGAAGCGCCTGCGCCTCCACCCGGTCAATCTTGTTGATCGCCAGCGCGATCTTCGTGGCCTGCGTCCGCCCGGCCAGCCCCTCAAGGATCGCCCGGACACCCTCGGTCAGCCCGCGATGCGCCTCGATCAGCAACACCACCACATCGGCATCCGCCGCCCCCGTCCAGGCCGCCGCCACCATCGCCCGATCAAGCCGCCGCTTCGGACGGAACAGGCCCGGCGTATCGACAAAAACCAACTGGCTCTCGCCCTCCATCGCCACGCCCCGCAGCCGCGCGCGCGTCGTCTGGACCTTGTGCGTCACAATCGACACCTTCGCGCCGACCATCCGGTTCAGCAGCGTCGATTTCCCGGCGTTGGGCTCTCCGATCAGGGCAATGAAACCGGCGCGCGTTGGCATGGGGTTGTCCTTTGTTGGCAGGGGGCATTTGCGGGGCAAAGGCGCCTGGGAAGTCGCGCTTATTGCCGTAAAGCGCAGGGCGGTCAATCTTTCGCCAGATTGGGCCAGCACGCTCATGCCCATGATGCTGTTCCGATTCTTCCACCTGATCAGACGTGGCTTGACCACCCCGCGCCGATCGAACCACCGCAAGGCCGCAACACCGCCGTCGATCGTGCCGCGCAAGCGCCCGCAATCACGCACATCTACGCATGCGACGGTCGTTGTAACATCGCCCCCTTGCGCGGCCCCGCAACAACCCCTGCGACAGAAATATGAAACCCTCACCGGGCGCTGTTGGGTGGTCGACGGCGACACGATCATGATCGGCAAGACCCGCATACGCATCTGGGGGATCGACGCGCCGGAAATGAACCACCCCTATGGAAAGACCTCGAAATTCGCCCTCGTGGCACTGACCAAAGGGCAGGAGGTCACCGCCACCTTCGATGGCACCGGCTCGTTCGAGCGTGCCGTTGCGCATTGCCGCCTGCCCGACGGGCGCGACATCGCGGCGGAACTGGTCAAGCAGGGGCTGGCGCTTGATTGGCCGCTCTACTCAGACGGCCACTACGCAAAGTGGGAACCCGATGGCGTGCGCAAGAAACTCTGGCGCGCCCATGCCCGCATGACCCGTCAGGCCAATGCGAACGCCAACGCCCGGAGCGGCTAGGCCCCGCCGTCCAACCGGCCCAACAAATCCAGCGCCGCCGCCTGCTCGGCCTGCCGTTTCGCCTTGGCCTCGGCTTCAGCCGTCTGACCGTCATCCAGTGTCACGCTAACACGGAACAAGGGGGCGTGATCCGGCCCGGTCCGCCCGATCTCGTCGTAGACCGGCGGGGGCATGCGCCGCGCTTGCGCCCATTCCTGCAGCGCGGTCTTGGCATCGCGGGCATCCTCTTCGACCGTCGCGATCCGCTCGCCCCACAACCGCAGGATCACCGCCTGCGCCGCTGCGAACCCCGCATCCAGATAAACCGCCGCGATCACCGCCTCCATCGCGTCGCCAAGCAAGGCCACGCGGCGTCGCCCGCCCGCGCTCATCTCGGATTTGCCCAACCGCATCGCGGTGCCGAGATCAATCTGCCGGGCAACATCAGCGCAGGTCTCCTTGCGCACCAACGCGTTGAACCGCGGCGCCAAAAGGCCTTCGCGCGCCTGCGGGTCGGCCGCCAGAACCGCCTCGGCCATCACCAGTCCCAAGACCCGGTCGCCCAGAAATTCCAGCCGTTGATTGTCGGGCCGCGTCGACGAGGACAGCGAGGAATGCGTCAGCGCGCGCTGCAACAGGCCGGCGTCGGCAAATCGGTGCCCCAGCCGATCCATGAACGCCTCAACATCCTTGCCCGGCTTCACAGATCCCTCGTCAGTCGATTGCGTGGAAGAAACGGTCCGACCGCCAGGTCCAGAAATAGACCATGCGCGCCCCCGCCGAAGAAAACACCACCCGGTCCGCACGGCCCAGAAGGTTTTCGAACGGCACGAACCCTACACCCCCGATGGATTGCGGGAAACGCGAGTCGATGGAATTGTCCCGGTTGTCACCCATCACGAAATATGTGCCCTCGGGCACCGTGAATTCCGGCGTGTTGTCGCCCCGCGTGCCCTCTTCGATGTTGAGGATCGAATGCGTCATCCCACCGGGCAACTCTTCGGTCGCGCGATCCTTGGTGCACAAACCACCCGCGCCCACCGGCGCATTGGCACAGCGCGGCAGATGGCCTTGCGGGCCTTGCGGGCCAACCACTTCCTCAAACGGCGCCTCCGGCGTCAGGCGCACGGGATCCCCATTCAAATGCAGCACGCCGTTGATCATCTGCACCCGGTCCCCGGGAAGCCCGATCACACGCTTGATGAAATCCGTGCCATTGGTCGGATGACGAAACACAACCACATCGCCGCGCTCGGGTTCGGCGCCAAAGATGCGCCCCTCGAACGGACACATCGAAAACGGGCAGGAATGCTGCGAATACCCATAGGCCATCTTGTTGACGAACAGGAAATCCCCGATCAACAACGTGTCCTTCATCGACCCCGACGGGATCCAGAACGGCTGAAAGAACAAGGTGCGAAAGACACCCGCGATCAACAAGGCCCAGAACACGGTCTTCACCGTCTCCATGATCCCGCCTTCTGCTTTCGCCATGGGGTGCTCCTGCCCTTTGCCTGCGCTGGCGCGCTTCTCGCCCGCGCCTCGCCCCTAGTCAAGCAAACCGGCCCAGAATTCGCGCACCACCCTGCCCTTCAGCTTTTCACAAATACTCGATCCAACGGCGGCCACCCCGTGCAAACATCCGCCCCGTCCTTCCCCAACGGGACGGCGGGAGGGGCGAGGCCGCAAGGCCAGCGTCTCCCCGCCGGATCACGACATCCGCCGAACCTGCCTGCGCGCGGGCACGGGCCGCACCTCTTCCACCTCCGCCGGAAGCGCCTCGATCACCACCATCGCCTGCGCCCAGGGGTGATCATCGGTCAGCGTCACATGGATCACCGCCACATGACCCTCGGGCGTCATCTGCTCAAGCCGATCTTTGGCCCACCCGGTCACTTCCATCACCGGCTGGCCGGTCGGCAGGTTGCGCACCGCCATGTCCTTCCACGCAATCCCCATCCGCAGGCCCGTCCCCAACGCCTTGGAACAAGCCTCCTTCGCCGCCCAACGTTTTGCATAGGCGGCTTCGGGCTTGGGCACCCGTGTCGCACGTGCCTGCTCGGTCTCGGTGAAAACGCGGTTCCGAAACCGATCCCCAAACCGCTCCAGCGCCCGTTCGATCCGTTCGATATTGGCGAGGTCCGTTCCAATCCCGAGGATCATGCGGAACGCTCGCACAAAGGCCAGGGGATGCCGCAATCGGCTGAGCGCCAAAAGATCACGAACGATCACCGGTCTTGGCCAACACCGCCCGGCGGTTGCGGAAACCCCACGTCAACGCAAAGCGATTGGCCAGAAACACAGCGGCAAACGCCACTGCAAGAAACAGGCCCAAAACGCCCGGCGCCGAGAACACCATCGCCCGCAGCTCCGGGTTCAACGCCATCGGGACAGCCAAGAAGATCACGCTTACCGCAAGCACCACCAAGGTCATGCGGCGCGCCTCGCGCCAGGCCTGCGATGATGTGAACGGGGGGCCAGGTTGATCGGCGGCCTTCTGCCCTTCGTAAAGCGCCGCAATCGCAGGTGGCAGCAGCGTCGAGATCCCGGAACCGCCTCCCAATCCCGTCAACGCATCAAGGACGATCCCGCAAAGCGCGACCCCGACCGCACTTGCTACATAAACCAGCGCATATCGCTTGAGGTTGACTTCCATCAGCGCGCCGCCTCCATCCGCGCGCGCATCTCCGCAATCGCCGCTTCCAGCCCCACGAACATCGCCTCTCCCATCAGGAAATGTCCGATGTTCAACTCCCGAACTTCCGGCAACGCGGCAACCGGGCCGACGGTGTCATAGTTCAGCCCATGGCCCACATGCACCTCCAGACCCAGATCATGGCCAAGCTTAACCGCATCCACGATCCGCGCCAGTTCAGCATCACGTGCCTCGACATTTCCTTCGCTGTCGAAATCCGTATAGGCCCCCGAATGGATCTCGATCACCGGCGCACCGATCCGGGCCGCCGCCTCGATCTGCGCGGGATCGGCGGCAATGAACAACGACACCCGAATGCCCGCATCGGCCAGCGGGCCGATATAATGGCCCAGGCGATTTTGATCCCCCGCCACCTCAAGGCCGCCTTCCGTCGTCCGCTCTTCGCGCTTTTCGGGTACGATGCAGGCGGCGTGCGGCTTGTGGGTCAGTGCGATTTTCCGCATCTCCACGGTGGCGGCCATCTCGAAATTCAACGGGATGGAAATCGCGTCCAGGATGGCGCCGATATCCATGTCGCGCATGTGGCGGCGATCTTCGCGCAGATGCGCCGTGATCCCGTCCGCGCCCGCCTTCTCGGCCAGCAGCGCCGCGCGCACCGGATCCGGCGTTGCCCCGCCCCGCGCATTGCGCAGCGTGGCCACGTGATCGATGTTCACACCCAGTCGCAGCTTTTCCATGACGCTCACTCCGCTGCTTCCGCCTGCTGGCGAAGCTTGTTCATCTTCTTGCGCAGACGCGCCGCGCGGCGGTTCTGATACGCCCGGATCACCGGCACGCTCAGGTAATAACACGCGATCCCGCACAACAGTCCGGGGATGATACCGCCTACCGTCCAGGGCCAGACGACCGTGTCCCAGAACACCTTCAACTCATGCCAGGACGCCACCTGATCGGTGAACACCGCCATGAAATTGTGCCACAAATCCCCCGCCGCATTGCCGAACCGGGCAAACAGGCTGTCGTTGATTTCGCCATGTAACCGCGTGCCCAACAGGAAATGGCCGGTCTCAAGCGAGATGAAGGCAATCGGCACATAGCTCAGCGGGTTGCCGATAAACGTCGCCAGAAGGGCGGCCAGGATTGATCCGCGCATCAGCCGCGCCAAAAGCACCGCCAACACGAAGTGCAGGCCAAAATACGGGCTGAACACGACAAACGCCCCGGCCATCACACCACGCGCGATCTGCTCGGGCGTGCCGGGCAAACGGCGCATCCTGTGCTTGACGTAATGGGCCGCACGCATCCAGCCCCCCCGGGGCCACAACACCTCGAAGATCACACGATACCAGGGTCTGTAATCACGGCGTCTGAACACGCGCCGGCCCTTCCGTCATCCTGTTGTCCTTGCCCACAGATATGGACCGCCTGACCCCATCGAACAACTGTTGTTCCCGGTTCTTGCCCGCCAATGTGGCCCGCATGCCGGGGCGGGCGGATCTTTCGCAAATTCGTTACATGGATCGGGCGTGCGGCTTCCGACCCGTTCCACCCCCCGCCTAAGGCCTAGGGTCGGCGGTCCAGATCGCGGAACCGGTCGAGCGTGGCCACATCGGCCTCGGCCTCGGCCGCGATCATCACCGCGTGCAGATGCTCGGCATCACGCACATCCACATCGATCAGTAGACGGAAGAAATCCGGTTTGCGGTCGACGAAATGCAGATCCGAGATATTGGCGTTCTGCTCCCCGATCAGGGTGCAGATCCGCCCCAGAACCCCGTTTTCGTTCGAAATCGTCACATCCATCGTGACGTTGTGGATCGCGGCATGGCGCCCGTCGGTCCAATGCAGGTCGATCCAGCGGTCCGGCTGATCGTCGAAGGCGGCCAGCGCGGCGCAATCGATCGAATGCACCAACGGGCCCTTGCCCGGATAGGTGATCCCGATGATCCGCTCGCCCGGCACCGGCTGGCAACATTGCGCGCGCTGCGTGCGCGCGCCCGGCGGAAGGCCGATCACCGCGCGGGTTTCTTCGATCACCGCACCTTCTTCGGTGTGCGCCAGCTCGGGGTAAAGCTCCTGAACCACGCTGCGCGCGCTCAATTCCGCGGATCCGATCCGCGCCAGGACATCGTCTCCGCTTGGCAGGGCCAGCGCCTTGGCCGCCGTCGACAGCGCCTGATCGGTGGCCTTCTTGCCGTATTGCTCGAACGCCACCCGCGCCAGTTCGCGGCCCAGTTTGATGTAGCGATCCCGATCCACCTCGCGCAGGCTCCGCCGGATCGCGGCCTTGGCCCGACCCGTGGTGGCAATGTCGATCCAGGTCGCCTGCGGCGTCTGCCCTTCGGCGGTGATCACATCGACCGACTGCCCATTCTTCAGACGCGTCCAAAGTGGCACGCGAATACCATCAACCTTCGCGCCCACGCAGGAATGCCCGATCCGCGTGTGAATCGAATAGGCGAAATCGATCGGCGTGGCCCCGCGCGGCAGCTTCACCACATCGCCTTTCGGCGTGAAGCAGAACACCTGGTCGGAATACATCTCCAACTTCACATGTTCGAGGAATTCATCATGGTCCTCGGCGTTCTCGAACCGCTCCGTCAGGCTCTCCAGCCATTTTGCCGGGTCCACGGCAAACGGGTTCTCCACCCGGACCCCGTCGCGATACGACCAATGGGCCGCCACGCCCGCCTCGGCCACTTCGTGCATCTGACGGGTGCGGATCTGCACCTCCACCCGCTTGCCGTCGCGCCCGCTGACCGTGGTGTGGATCGAACGGTAGCCGTTGGATTTCGGTTGGCTGATGTAATCCTTGAACCGCCCCGGCACCGATTTCCAACGCTGGTGGATCGCGCCCAGAATGCGGTAACAATCATCCTCCGACGCGGTAATGACGCGGAACCCGTAGATGTCGGACAAGCGGCTGAAGGCCAGCTTCTTTTCCTGCATCTTGCGCCAGATCGAAAAGGGCTTTTTCGCGCGCCCAAACACCTGCGCCTTGATCCCGTGCTTCTCCAGCACCGCTTCGATGTCGTCGGTGATCTTAGGGATCACATCCCCGGTCTCGCGCTGCAGCGTGATGAACCGCCGCAAGATCGACGACCGCGCCTCGGGGTTCACGACCCGAAACGACAGATCCTCCAATT
>CAZPJO010000125.1:0-7227 GCA_964586895.1 uncultured Roseicyclus sp. | reverse complement strand
ATATCCACAAAGGTCATCCGCGTCGGCACGATGGATTTCGACGCCGCAATCTCGGCAAGCTGATCCAGCCGCGCATCGGGCACGGCCACATCGCCCACGTTGGGCTCGATCGTGCAGAACGGAAAATTCGCCGCCTGCGCTGCCGCCGTGCGGGTCAGCGCGTTGAACAGGGTCGATTTGCCGACATTCGGCAGCCCCACGATACCCATCTTGAAACCCATCACGGCCCCCTCTGAAAACGTCGCCGCCTTCTACGGCGCGCTGTCCTCCGCCGCAAGACGGCCACCGGGTTCGCCGAACAGGGCCGCCAATGCTTCCTCGCGCCGCGCCAGCGCGGACCCCTTGGCCACCACAAGTTCCAGCCGCCGGTCCAACCCTTCCGGCCCCGGCAACGCAACCACTTCCGACGTCAGGTAGCGCTCCACATCCGGCACCGGCAGCAACGTGAACCCCAACCCGGCCGCGACACATTCCATGATCGCCTCCAGATTATCCAAAACCACCACGTCGCGCGGTGCCCCCATCGCCCCCGCGATCAATTTGCCGATCCCCGTGCCCGGCATGAAATGAAAGAACGTCTGCCCGTCCAACCCCTCCGCCGCCAAACGCGCATGCGCCGCAAACACAAACGGCTCGCGCCGGAGCAGCCGCGCCGACAGACCCTCGGGCAAGCCATCCGCATTCGTCACCACGCCCGCGTCCAGTTGGCCGGTCAACACGCGGTCCTGGATCACCGCGCTCAACCCCGTTTCCACCGAAAAGCGCGCCTGCCCGCCCCGCGCGGCCTTCAGGAACTCGGGCAACAGCCGCACCGCAGCACTCGTGACGAAGCCCAGTTTGAACCGCCCCGACAAGCCTTCTGTCGGGCGGCAGATCTCCAAAAGCCGCTCTTCGCCCGCCAACACCCCCTCGGCTTCCGCCACCACCGAACGCCCCAAGGGCGTCAATCGCGGGGGCCGGACCGAGCGGTCGAACAACGCCACGCCCAGTTCCGCCTCCAGCGCTTTCATCTGCATCGACAGGGCCGACAACGTCATGCCCAATTGATCGGCGGCCCGCGCAAACGACCCGACCTGCGCCACCTTCGCCAAAGTCCTCAGCGCGCGCGTCTGCAAATCCACGTCTCCTGAATATAATCTCCAAACTTATTCGATAGCTTTGAACTTCAGGATCCGTATGGTCAACCCATCACAAACCCGTGAGGCCGCCATGACCCATCCGCTTGTTCACTCCGCCCGCACGCTCGCACCGAAATTCGCGGACCGCGCCGCCCATTGGGATCGCACCCGAAGCTATCCTTGGCCCAATGTGGCCGAGCTGACCGAAGCCGGGATCATGGGAATGACACTTCCGCGCGAATATGGTGGGCAGGGCGCGTCTTACCTCGATGTGGTTGAGGTTGTTGAAGAAATCGCCCGCGCCTGCACCCTCACCGCGCGCATTGTGGTCGAGGCCAATATGGGTGGCATCTCTGCCGTGATGCATTACGGCACCGACGCGCAGAAGGCCCATTGCGCCCCAATCGTTCTTGCAGGCGACAAGCCCGCGATTTGCATCACCGAACCGGGTGCGGGCTCTGCCGCGACGGACATGACCACCACCGCGCGCAAACACGGCGACACCTATATCCTTAACGGAACCAAGCACTGGATCACCGGCGGCGGCGTCTCGAAACTGCATCTGATCTTCGCGCGCGTGTTGGATGAAACCGGGTACGATGAAGGTATCGGCGGCTTCATCGTCGATATCGACCCCGCCAATCCGCCCGAAGGCTTCCACATCGACGGGCGCGAACACACGATGGGCCTGTGCGGCATGCCCGAGGCAACGCTGCGCTTTGAAAATCTGGCCGTCGATGAGAAATGGCTTCTCCGGCCCCCGTCCGGCCTGCGCAGGGGTTTTGCCGATCTGATGAACGCCTACAATTCGCAGCGCGTTGGCGCGGGCACCATCGCCATGGGCGTCGCCGCCGGTGCGCTTGATCGGGCCAAGGCCTACCTCACGGACCGCCACCAATTCGGCCGCCCGCTGGCCGAGTTTCAGGGCCTGCAATGGATGATCGCCGACGCCGACACGCAGCTCCACGCCGCTCGCCTTCTTCTACAAGATGCCGCGCGCTCCAGCGATCCCTTCCCCGACATGACCAAGGCCGCCCGCGCGAAACTCTTCGCCTCAGAGGCCGCCATCAAGATCGTCAACGACGCCCTGCAGATGTTCGGTGCGCGCGGCTATTCCGACGCCGAGCCGTTGGAACGCATGTACCGCGATGTCCGCATGTTCACCATCGGCGGCGGCACCGCACAGATCCTGCGCACGCAGGTCGCGGGAAGTGTGCTTGGCATCAAGACCCCGCAGGGCCGCGACGCCTACGCCCCAAGCCAGGAACGCTTCGCGGCGGAGTAGCGCGCTTAGCTCCCTCTTGTGGACACGCGAGCCTTCACTCCAAGCCCGTCCAACACGCGCCGCAACGTCCGCTCCGTGAGCGGCTTGACTTGGAACAAGGCGCCGGGAAACACATCCATGATGGGCATATCGCGGCTGTACGCGGTCAAAAACGCGAACGGCACGTTGCGTTTTTCCAGCTCCGCTGCGATCGGCGCGCTGGTCGCTCCTGACCCAAGGTTGATGTCCAGGATCGCCGCTTCGGGGGTTCCATCCGCCAGGAGCCGCATCGCCGCATCGAGGTTCGTGGCGGGCCCCAACGGCTCGAACCCTTCCCGCTCCAGCGACATCACCAAATCCATCGCCAGAAGCAATTGGTCCTCGACCACAAGTATTCCCGACCGCCGCGCCTTCATGTCAGGTCCCCCCGGCCAGCACGCTATCGGCCAATTCCATCTCATAAATGACGCCGTCCGGCCCGGCGCGGTAGCTTGCCGTGCCGCGCAGCTCTCCGGGCCAGATCGTGCACAAAACCATGCTGCCGAACCCCGGGTTGGATAATGCGGCGGCATCAAGCGCCGCGACGCCGTGTTCGCGCCATTCGAACCGCAGGCCGGGCGCGGTATCAGATGTCGAAATTGCTATGGACCCGTCCGGGCCGCTCAACGCGCCATGTTTCATCGCGTTGGTAACCAATTCGTATATCGCGACCGTCGCCGTCAGAACATATTGCTCGGGGACAAGGATATCACGCGCCCAATCCATGGTGATCCGGTCCGTTTCACCCACAACGCTGGCGATCTGCGCCGCGCAGATATCCGACAACAACACGTCTTCCCATTGCGTTGAACGCAACATGTCCTGCGCCTGCGACAGCGCGATAATGCGTCCCGAAAGGGCGTCAGAAAACGTCTCGACCGAGGTGTAATTCGGCTTGGACAACTGCACCAACGACCCGACAATCGCCAACGTGTTCTTCAACCGATGCTGAAGCTCGCGCATCAAAACCGCGTTGTGCAACTGCGCAAGCTTGCGGGTTGTGATGTCTTCGACCGTGCCCACAAGGCGCATCGCCTGGCCCCGTACAAACAAGGTCTTCGCCTTGGCCCTGATCCAGGTTTCGGGCTGATCTGGCCGCGCAATCAGCCGATATTCGATATCCATTTCGCCCGATCCGGTCGGGTCGAGCGCCTGCGCCGTGGCGCGATTGTGATATGCCCTGTCGTCCTCGTGGACCCGTGAAATCACGAAATCATAATCAATCAGGTCATCGGGTCCTGCGCCCCACAATTCGCGAACCCGAGCGTCCCAGAACGCGCGCGACGTCTTCGGCTCGAACTCGAAGACACCGAAATTGGCCGCCTGCAATGCGGCCGCGTTGCGGCGGTTCTGGTCGTCCTCGATATCAAGATAGTCATCGGGCACCCGACCAATCCTTTAGTTTGTAAGCAGGGCTTAGCACGGCTTCGGCAAATTTCGACCATACAATGTGCCCATGCTCCGCACAAAAGCCTGTCCAACCGGCTAATTCCCGCCCGCCGCTCGACTTTTGCCCGCGATGCGCTTACCCATGGCCCGCACGCCACGTCCCCAAAGGACCATCGACATGGATCACCCAACGCGGGCCTAAGGCCCTCAACCGTGGTTGACGCGAAAATCCGTTAACCATCCGAAATGTTGAAAATCAAAGGCTTACGGCATTGCTCACGCGTGAGCAGGCCGCATTCCCAAGCCGGGCCCTCCCGGCAGGTGACCCATGACTGACCAAACGATCCTCCCCGACGCCACAACGCGCGCCGAAATTCGGCCCCTTGTGCGCCTCTCCGTGCCCCTCATGGCCGGCCTCGCCGCAGCACTTCTGATCGGCGTTATCGACACGGTGATGATCTCGCCGCTCGGCACCGTTCCGCTTGCCGCCGCGGGCATCACAACCGCCGTTCTGATCATCCTGATCTCTGCGCTCTGGGGCCTGATCACCGTGATTTCCGTCCAGATCAGCCAAGGCGACGGCGCCGATGATCCCGCCCGCGTGGCCTTGGCACTCCGCTCGGGGCTTTTGCTGTGCTTGCTCTGCGGAACCGCCGCTACGCTGATCATGCTGGCGCTCTATCCGCTCCTGGGCCCGCTTGGCCAACCGCCCGAAGTCCTGGCCATCCTGCTGCCCTACTGGGCGTCCATGGCGGTCTGGATCATCCCGTTCACACTCTTCTTCGGCCTCAAATCGCTCTGGGATGCCATCGACCGCCCCTGGGTCGCCGTCGGGCTCAGCTACATTGGCGTGATCGTGAACATCCCCGCCAATTACAGCTTCATCCACATCTTCGAATGGGGCCTCCTGGGCGCTGGTCTGGCTTCGATCCTGTCGCAATCGTGCTCCCTCGCAGCGGCCGCCTTATTCCTGTGGAAAGCGCCCTCCATGGCCCCCTATCGCCAACGCGTGGCCGTTGCCCGGGCCGACGTCTTGGACCAATTCAAACAAGGCCTGCCGCTCTGCATCGGCTATGCGGGCGAAGGCGGGGCCTATGCGATTGTCGGCGTGATGATGGGCTGGCTCGGGGCCGAGGCGCTGGCCGCCCACCAGATCGTCAATGCGCTGGCGGGGGTCGCCTACATGATCCCGCTTGGCATGGCGGGCGCGGCTTCGATCCGCGTGGGCCAAGCCGTGGGCAGCGCGCGCACCGCCCGCTTGCGTCCGATCCTGAAGGCCTCGTTCGGCTTGGTGATCATGTGGCAAGCACTGGCCGCCGCCGTCTTCGTGATAGGCGGCCGCTGGCTCGCCACAACGATGTCCGACGATCCGGCGGTGGTCGAACTCGCCACGCTCCTCTTCCTGATGATCGCACTGCTGCAATTCTCCGGCGGCGTCCAAGACGTGGCCCTCGGCGCACTACGCGGCATGTCCGACAACACCTGGCCATCGGTCCTGACGCTGATCGCCTATTGGCCGCTGGCGCTTCCGGCAAGCTATCTGTTCGGCTTCGTGCTTGGCTTCGGCGCGGCGGGGGTCTGGGCGGGCTACATGCTGGGGCTTGCCCTGGCCGCGATTGTCCTGCCGCTCCGGTTTTGGCGATTGACCGCGCCGTGACGCATCTCGGTCGGGGTCAGTCCCGCAGATGCGCGTTGCGACGCTCGAAGATCACGAACCATGCCAGAAGAACGAACATCGGATGCGTCAGCCCGCCCGAAAAGATCAGCGCCAGGATCCAGATCGGCGCGATCACGATCCCAAGGATCACGCGCCCGGCAAGGAAGATCGACAACGGCGGAAGCAATATGGCGAGGATGTAATTCATGACCTCTACATGGGGGCCACAGCCCGCCCGGTCCAGCCCTGGCGGGGAAAACACCGGCTCCATTCCCCCCTCCGCTTGATTTCCGCCCGCCCTTGGCCCAAACGGTCCCCCACACGGAACGGAGCCCCCCATGACCCGCGCAAATACCCGGATCGACGACACCTTCGCCCGCCTGCAGGCCTCGGGCACGAAAGCCTTCGTTTCCTATATCATGGCCGGTGATCCCGATTACGACACGGCGCTTGCGGTGATGAAGGGGCTGCCGGGCGCGGGCGTGGATATCATCCAACTGGGCCTGCCGTTCACCGATCCGATGGCCGAAGGCACCACCATCCAATAGGCCGGGCAACGCGCGCTCGAAGGCGGCATGACGCTCGACAAGACGCTGCAGATGATCCGCGATTTCCGCGCCGGTGACGACACGACCCCAATCGTTCTGATGGGCTATTACAACCCGATCTATTCGCGTGGCGTCGACGCCTTCCTTGCGGATGCTCGGGACGCGGGCATCGACGGTCTCATCGTCGTGGACCTGCCGCCTGAAGAAGATGACGAGCTCTGCGTCCCCGCGCAGGCCGCTGGCCTCAACTTCATCCGCCTCGCCCCCCCCACCACCGACGACGCTCGCCTGCCCGCCGTTCTGACCAACACCTCCGGCTTCGTCTATTACGTCTCCGTCACCGGCACGACCGGCGCCGCCGCGGCCCAGGCCACCGACGTCGCCCCCGAAGTGGCCCGCATCAAGGCCAAGACCTCCCTGCCCGTCATCGTGGGCTTCGGCATCCGCACGCCCGAGGTGTCGCAATACATCGCCTCTGTTGCCGACGGCTGCGTCGTGGGCTCCGCGATCGTGTCGGAAATCGCAGACGGTAAGCCGGTGGACGAGGTTCTGGCCTTCGTGAAATCGCTCAGCGACGGGGCGCATCGGACATAACGGAGATGATTACGCGTTGGACCGCACTTTTCTTTTTGGGCACCTTAATCAATGCCCTGCCCGCCAGCGCCCAAGCCGACTCTATCTGTCCCGGAGCGTTCTTGCCCTACTCCCTCCAGTCAGGGGTTTTGTGCCATGACGCAGCCCTGTCCCCGTCCTTGCCTACACCGCCGGACCCTTCGGAACGATGGCCAAGAAGCGTACGATGGGACATCCATTCGGATAGCTTTCTGGCCACAGTTTTGCCCTCAGGTATTACCTTCATCGGCATCGCTGATTGGACTTGGCCCGATGAGCACTTTGAAGCAGCAACTTACCCGGGACCTTACGACAACAGCTATCCGCGTAGAGATATCGCCGAACGCGACTTTTTACATTCCGATGCGCTAGAACTCTTTGGAAATCCCGTTGGATTACGATTTTTCACGATCGAGGATCGCGCGCCCGAAGCAGTTCGTTGCTTTATCCGCGCACGACTTGGCAAGACATTTCGTGTGTTTATCCATGTTCGGGATACAGACGATAGTTGGCCAGTTTTGAATGCGGACTTTGCCGACACATGGGCGGATGCTCTTCGCGCAATCGAAGCAGGGTTCACGCAGACAATCACACTTCCAG
>CAZPJO010000124.1:0-7325 GCA_964586895.1 uncultured Roseicyclus sp. | reverse complement strand
GGAGGCGATCGGATACAAGGGGGCGGGCACGGTGGAGTTCATTGTGGATGCGTCCGAGGGGCTGCGCCCGGATCGGTTCTATTTCATGGAGATGAACACGCGCCTTCAGGTCGAGCATCCGGTGACGGAGGCGATCACGGGCGTTGATCTGGTGGAATGGCAATTGCGGGTGGCGGCGGGCGAAGCGCTTCCCATGGCGCAACAGGACCTGTCGATTGAGGGCCATGCGTTCGAGGCGCGGCTTTACGCGGAGGACGTGCCCAAGGGGTTCTTGCCCGCGACCGGTCGTTTGGCGCATCTGGTGTTCCCGGATGACGCACGGGTCGAGACGGGCGTGCGGCCCGGCGATGAGATCAGCCCATGGTACGATCCGATGATCGCGAAACTGATCGTCTATGGTCCGACGCGCGAGATTGCGTTGGGCAAGCTTGAGCGCGCGTTGGCGGGATGTCAGGTTGCGGGTGCGGTGACGAACCTGGCGTTTCTGCGGGCGTTGTCGCGGCACGCGGGGTTTGGGCGGGGTGAGGTGGATACAGGCCTGATCGACCGGGAGGTTGCGACGTTGTCGGAGGCCCCGGTGCCATGTTCGCGGACCCGCGCGCTGGCGGCGGTGGGTGCGGTTGAGCGCGGTGGGCCGTTGGAAGGCTTTACGCTTTGGAATCCGGTGCCGCAGAGCGTGACGATTGCGAGGGAGGGCGACGCCGAGGTGCCACAGGTTACCACTGTTGGGCCGGGGATTTACGCAGTGACTTTGGACGGAGCCGAGCATCGTGTGACGCGGGCGGGTGGTTGGCGTGTCGATGGTGCGCCGATGGCGGCGGAGGTCGTGCGTCATGCGCCGGACACGGGCGCGGGTCTAAGCGTGTTCTGGGGCAACAATTACCATTTCGACCTGCCCGACCCGCTGGAGGTGGAGGCCGAAGCGCAGGGCGCGGGACGGATCGAAGCGCCGATGCCGGGGCTGGTAAAGGCGGTGTTCGTGGCGGCGGGTGCGGTTGTGACCGCGGGCGACCGGTTGGCAGTGCTGGAGGCGATGAAAATGGAGCATGTCCTGACGGCGGGACGCGACGGGGTTGTGGCGGAGGTCTTGGAGGAGGCGGGCGCGCAGGTGGATGCGGGCGCGGTGTTGATCGTGCTGGCGGAGGAGGAGGACGAGGGATGATCCGTTTGCATCATGTTCCGTGGGGGCGGTCGTTTCGGGTTTTGTGGTTATTGCAGGAGATGGGGATCACGCCGGAGTTGGAAGTGTACGAAATCGGCAGCCGCAAGATGCAGGAACCGGGGTTGAAAAATCACTCGCCTGCGGGGCGGATCCCGGCGTTGGAGATTGATGGGCAGACGATTTTCGAGAGTGCCGCGATACTGCAGTATCTGTGTGAGACACGGCCCGAGTTCGGGTTCGGGCGGCCGCCGGGGCATGGCGAGCGGGTGGCGTATCTGGAGGCGCTTGGATTTGCGGAAACGCAGGCGTCGCTGATCGAGCAGTTGAACCTGAACCATTTGTTCCTTCGGCCCCCGGCGCGGCCTTCGGCGGTGGTGGTGAAGTTGAATACGGCGCGGTTGAGGGCAACGCTGGATGCGCTCGATCGGATGATCGGGGGGGATTATGTGTTGCCGTCGGGCTTTTCGGCAGCGGATGCGATGTTGGGCTTCAACCTCTTTGCGGCGCCGTTTTATGTGCACATGGACCCATGGCCTCGGTTGCAGGCCTATTGGGCGCGGTTGCAGGCGCGGCCCGCATTCCAAGCGGCGGCCAAGATCGAGGGGCCGCAGGCATTTTACGCCAAGGATTTCTACGAGGGGCCTGCGGATGGTTAGCCTTGGATTTTCAGGTATTTATGACCAATGGAAGACAGGGGTGCGTCGTGGGTGAGCGGGTCGAGATTGTTGAGGTCGGGCCGCGCGATGGGTTGCAGAACGAAGCGCGCATTATTCCGACGGCGGAGAAGGTCGCCCTGATTGATCTGCTGTCGGGGGCGGGGTTTGAGCGGATCGAGGTGGCGTCGTTCGTGAGCCCGAAATGGGTGCCACAGATGGCGGATGGCGCCGAGGTTCTGGCCGGGATCGCGCGGGTGGATGGGGTGCGCTACACCGCGCTTGCGCCGAATATGCGTGGTTACAGTGGCGCGAAGGCAGCGGGGGTGGAGGAGATTGCGGTCTTTGCCAGCGCGTCGGACGGGTTTTCGAAGGCGAATTTGAATGCGTCGGTGATCGAAAGCCTGGGGCGGTTTCGCGATGTTGTGCGCGCGGCCAAAGCGGACGGGATGGCGGTGCGGGGGTATATCTCTTGCGTGACGGATTGCCCGTTCGACGGGCCCGTGCCGCCGGGCCAGGTGGCGGTTGTCGCGCGCGCATTGGAGGCCATGGGGTGCTACGAGATCTCGCTTGGCGACACGATCGGGCGCGGCACGCCGGACGCCGTGGATGCGATGTTGGGGGCGGTCTTGCAGGAGATGCCGGCGGATCGTGTGGCGGGGCATTTCCACGACACTGGCGGGCGGGCGTTGGACAATGTGGATGTGGCCCTTGCACGGGGTGTTCGGGTGTTTGACGGCGCGGTCGGGGGGCTTGGCGGCTGCCCCTATGCGCCGGGCGCTGCGGGCAATGTGGCGACCGAGGCGCTGGAGGCGCATCTGCGGGCGCGGGGGTTCGTGACGGGGTTGGACGCGGGCGTGATTGCCCAGGCGGCCCAGATGGCCCGGGCGCTTGCGGGGGGCTTGCGCGATGGCGGATAGAGGCACTGATATCAAGGCATTGATGGCCGGATGGCAAGGGCAGTTTCACGATCTTTATGATGCAGCGCCGCCCGCGGAAAACGACGACCCGCGTCCGGAGGTTATGAAGGATCTGGGGTCGGATTACAGGCTTTTGTGCGGGTTTTCGTGGCTGACACCCGAGACCCGGACGGCTTGTCTGAAGCTGTTCCCGCAGGGCGAGGTGCTGACCCGGTTGGTGGCGGATTGGATGGGCCCGGCGGCGCCCTTGGGCGAGGCGGAGGCGCGTGCGGCATTGGCGCAGGGATGCGCGCGGATTTCAGAGGCAATAGGCGACCCGTCGTATGATGAGGTGGACGCATGGGATGAATTGGCGGCACGTCTGCCAGAAATCGTACCCGATGCAGAGGCCGAGGCGGCGGTGCTGTTCTTGACGGAACTGATGTATTGGCAAGGCTCCAGCTATACCGGTGCGCATTACGTGTGTTGGGGCGTGGCAGCCCCGGGCAAGAAAAACCCGTTCGAGCCGTTCGTGCGGATCGAAAAGGGCGGTTGGCGGTGTGTGGCCGGGCCCGAGGGTTGGGTTTTGGAGGACCAGCGGCGATGACCTATGAGACCGTTGATTTGAGCGTTGACGAACGCGGCGTGGCGTGGCTGCGCCTTGCCCGTGAGGACGTGCACAACGCGATGAATGCCGCGATGATTGCGGAGTTGACGGCCGCGGCGGAGCGGCTGGGGCGCGATCCGGCGGTTCGGGTGGTGGTGTTGACGGGCACGGGGGCGAGCTTTTGCGCGGGCGGTGATCTGGGTTGGATGCGCGCGCAGATGGAGGCCGATGCAGAGACGCGGGCGCGCGAGGCGCGGGCGCTGGCCGAGATGCTGGGCGCGCTGGATACGCTGCCCAAGCCGTTGATCGGGCGGGTGCAGGGGCAGGCCTTTGGCGGTGGCCTCGGGCTAATGTCAGTGTGTGATGTGGCCGTGGGCGTGGACACGGCGCGCTTCGGGTTAACGGAGGTGCGGCTTGGCCTGATCCCGGCAACGATCGGTCCATATGTTGTTGCGCGGATGGGCGCGGCGCGGGCGCGGCGGGTGTTTTTCTCGGGCCGCCGGTTTGGCGCGGAGGAGGCGGTGGCGCTTGGCCTTCTGGCGCGCGCGGTGCCGGAGGCGGAGATCGACACGGCGGTGGAGGCCGAAATCGCGCCCTACCTGAGTGCGGCGCCGGGTGCGGTTGCGGCAGGCAAGGCGTTGGTGGCGACACTTGGGGCTGCGCCGGATGAGGCGCAGATCAGCGCTACGATCGATGCGCTGGTGACGCGCTGGGAGAGCGAAGAGGCGGCCGAGGGGATCAGCGCGTTCTTCGAAAAACGACGCCCGGGTTGGACGGACGGGTAGTGCTTTGGACGTGCCTTTGTTTGCGCACGCATTAACACTGGACAGGTCCATGGTTTGTCCATGATGCTCGCGCGATCCATCGGCCCGAGGGGGGGCGTGTGGAAAGGGCCCCGAGACGGGCCGTGTCTGGGAGGACATCATGGCGATATTCGAAAGCCCGCATGGGACGATTGTGGTGCCTGCGATCTCGATCACGCAAAAGCTGTTTGAAGGGTTCGAGGGGCGCGCCGACGATGTGGCGATGATCGACGGGCCGTCAGGGCGCGAGGTCACGGCGGGCGCGACGATGGAACAGATCAAGCGGCTGGCCGGCGGATTGACCGAACGCGGTGTGTTGCCGGGTGGTACGGTGGCGTTGCTGGCGCCGAACATCCCGGAATACCCGATTGTCTTTCATGGCGTGGCCTGGGGCGGTGGGACGGTGACCACGATCAATCCGACCTATACCGCGCCCGAAATCAAGCATCAGCTTGAAGATGCGGGTGCGCAGATGCTGGTGACGATTTCGATGTTCGCGGACGTTGCGCGCGAGGCGATGAAAGGCACCGGGTGCCGCGATCTGGTGGTGATCGACGGGGCCGCCGGGGCCGAAGGTGCGGCGTCACTTGCCGATGTGATGGGGGCGGAATTGCCCGAGCAGGCGCCCGTGGACGTGGCCGAACATGTGGTTGTGTTGCCCTATTCAAGCGGCACCACGGGGCGGCCCAAAGGCGTGATGCTGACCCATCGCAACCTTGTGGCGAATGTCACGCAACTCGAACCGGTATCGGGGATTACACCGGACGAAAAGGCGGTCGCTTTCCTGCCGTTTTTCCACATCTACGGTATGACCGTGTTGATGAACCTGTTTTTGAACCAGAGGGCCGCGATCATTACCATGCCGCGGTTTGATCTGGAGTTGTTCCTGCGCCTGATCCAGGACCACGGCGCGACACGGCTTTATATTGTGCCGCCTGTGGCGCTGGCGCTGGCGAAACATCCGATGGTGGAAGACTTTGATGTCTCTTCGGTCAAACAGATCATTTCGGGCGCGGCCCCCCTGGGCGCAGAGATCGAGGCCGCCGTTGGGGCGCGTTTCGGGGCGCAATCGGCGCAAGCCTACGGTATGACGGAAATGAGCCCGGCCAGCCATCTGACGGGCGAAGGCGGGACGCGCCACGGGTCCAGCGGGCAGGCGGTGCCGTCGACCGAGTGCCGGATCGTGGACCCGGAAACGCATGAGGATCTGCCCGCAGGCCTGGAGGGTGAGTTGTGGGTGCGGGGTCCGCAGGTGATGAAGGGCTACCTTAACAACCCTGACGCAACCGCCGAGACGATGGCGGAGGGCGGATGGCTGCGGACCGGTGATCTGGCGGAGATCGACGAGGATGGCTTCATGTTCATCCGCGACCGGTTGAAGGAATTGATCAAATACAAGGGATTTCAGGTGGCTCCGGCAGAGGTCGAGGCGGCGTTGTGTGCGATGGATGGCGTGACGGATGCGGCGGTGATCGGCAAGATCGACCCCGAGGCGGGCGAGGTTCCGATTGCCTTTATCGTCACCGATGGGAGCATTGCGGAGGACGCGATCCGGGCCCATTGCGAGGGATGTCTGGCGAGTTACAAGCGGCCGGAGGAATATCGCTTTGTCGAAAGCGTGCCGAAAAGCGCAAGCGGCAAGATTCTGCGGCGGGAGTTGCGCGACGCGTTGTGAGGGGGCGGGTCGCGCCCTTTGACGCACCGGGGAGGCGTTGACCGTTCGCGCGGCGCGCCGTAAACCGGCGGTTGACCGGACCAAACGAGGCCCCGATGACCGATCTTCTGTCGAACTATGCCCCGATCCTGATCTTTCTGGCGCTGGCCATTGGGCTTGGTGTTGTTTTGATGCTGTCGGCAGTGGTGCTGGCGGTGCGCAACCCCGATCCTGAGAAGGTGAGCGCGTATGAATGCGGGTTCAACGCGTTCGATGATGCGCGGATGAAGTTCGACGTGAGGTTCTATCTTGTGGCGATCCTGTTCATCATTTTTGATCTGGAAATCGCGTTCCTGTTCCCCTGGGCCACGGCGTTCCCGGACCTCAGTGACACCGCGTTCTGGTCGATGATGGTGTTCCTTGCCGTGCTGACTATCGGGTTTGCCTATGAATGGAAAAAGGGCGCGCTTGAGTGGGAGTGACGCCGCTGAGCAAGGTTGCACAGGCGGATTAAGACACTGATATAAAACGATAAATGAATTTTTCGTAACGCTTTTTTAACCTTTTGAAACCTTGTCCTGTTCACAATGATGGGTTGGTGAAAATACGCCGGTCGGGGTTCCAAGTCAGCGCGGTGCGCTTTTCGATCTTGCGCAGATGGGCCAGCATTTTGTCGCGCGCACTGCACCACACAAGCTCCCGTCTGCTCAAACGTTTGCGGTCTCCGAAACCATCGACGGCGATGAAGGCCTCGCGCTCGCCTGGCCAGCGGATGCCGAACATCAGGTTGTCGGGGTTGAAATCATGGGCATAGAGGCGGCTGTCGAAGAGGCGTTCGACAAATTGGTTAAGGGCATCGAGGTGGCGCAGTGACAGGCCCCGCGGAAAGATGATGTTTGAGGCGTTCCCAGTTTGCCGCGCCCCTGCCGCCGCGGCGTCCGTGCCGAGCAATTGCGACAGGGTCGGAGCGGGGGCGCCGGTTGGGGCGGTCACGCGGCCTGTGATCAGTGCGGGGCCGAAGGCGGTCTGCTGCAAACCGTAGAGCGGCGGGATCGGGGCCGCTGGCCAGGCGGCGTTGCGGGCGGCGCGAACCTCTCGAAAGACCACGAACGCGCCGTCGGCGGCATCGGGTTTGGTGACCTTGGCCACGAGATGTGGCGCGCCTTGGATCGCATAGGTGACCCGTTCGGACCCTTCGCCGATTTGGGTCAGATCGGATGTATCAAGGTAGCCGGGCAGCGTAGGGATGTGCGCATAGATCAAGCGGCGCGGCAGCCCCAAGGGCGGTCGCGGCGCAGGATTGGAGACCCCGCCGGAAAGGGTTAACGCGTTCATTGCGGGACGTATGAGCGAGCGGCGCGCGCGGCGCATTAAACTGTGACATAGCGGTGGGGAATTTTTGCGAATGCGCCGGGAAATTGCGGGGAAACGTGCAGTCGCTCCTGCGACCCCTTGTGGCATGCGGGCCGGTCGCCGTTGACCCCTGCCCCGCGCGCCCGTATCTGGAGAGCGAATGACCAAACAGGGTGAGCCACGATGGGTGTAGC
>CAZPJO010000123.1:5588-7332 GCA_964586895.1 uncultured Roseicyclus sp. | reverse complement strand
GCCCTGTTCGGCGGGCGCGAGGTCTGGCTGGAAATCGACTTCGGCGGCGGCGAACATCTGGTGCATCAAGCCGCCTCGAACCCGCAGGTCGGCATCATCGGGTGCGAGCCCTATATCAACGGTGTCGCCATGCTTCTGGGCAAAATCCGCAAGGCGGGCGTCGAAAACCTTGCCGTCTATCCCGGCGACGCGCGCGACCTGTTCGATGTCTTGCCCGCGGCCAGCATCGCCAAAGCCTTCCTGCTCTACCCCGATCCCTGGCCCAAGACGCGCCACCATCGCCGCCGCTTCGTGACCCCCGAACATCTCCAGCCCCTCGCGCAGGCCCTCAAACCCGGCGCCGAGTTTCGCGTCGCCACCGACATTCCCGATTACGTGCGCCAAACGCTGGAAGAAGTCCCCAAGGCGGGCTTTGAATGGCTGGCCGAGGCCCCTGCGGATTGGCGCGTCGCCTGGGACGATTGGCTCTCCACCCGCTACGAGCAGAAGGCCCTGCGCGAGGGTCGCACACCGCATTACCTGACCTTCCGCAAAACCTGACCTCAGCCGATCGCGGCGCTTGCCCATCCTGGCTTGGCGAAATACCTCGGGGGGCGTCCGAAGGACGGGGGTAGCGCCCCCAATACCCCCTCCGCCATCGCCCGCGCGAATTGGGGTGTGGACGCCCGTGCACCCCCCGTCTATCACCGGCCCGCAACCGCGAGAGAAGAGGCACAACATGTCAGCGCATGGCGATCCAAAGCCGATGACGGCCCGCAAGGGCACGGCCCTGAAGGGCGTGGCCGAGGTGCCGGGCGACAAGTCGATCTCGCACCGGTCCCTGATCTTCGGCGCGATGGCGGTGGGCGAGACACGCGTCACCGGCCTTCTTGAGGGGCAGGACGTGCTGGATACCGCGTCGGCCATGCGCGCCTTCGGGGCCGAGGTCACGCGCGATGACGATGGCACATGGCGCATCCACGGCGTCGGCGTCGGCGGCTTTGCCGAGCCCGAGGATGTGCTTGATTTCGGAAATTCCGGCACCGGGGTGCGTTTGATCATGGGGGCGATGGCGACCAGCCCGATGACCGCGACGTTCACGGGCGACGCGTCGCTCAGGTCGCGCCCGATGGCGCGGGTCACGGACCCGCTCGCCTTGTTCGGAACGCGGGCCTATGGCCGCGCGAAGGGGCGGTTGCCCATGACGCTTGTCGGCGCGCCCGAGCCATTGCCGGTGCGCTACACCACCCCAGTGCCGTCGGCGCAGGTGAAATCCGCCGTGCTGCTGGCGGGCCTCAATGCGCCGGGGCAGACCGTCGTGATCGAACAAGAGGCCACGCGCGACCACAGCGAACGGATGTTGGCAGGCTTCGGGGCCGAGATCACGACCGAGGTCACGTCCGAGGGCCGGGTGATCACACTGACCGGGCAGCCCGAATTGCGCCCGCAAACCATCGCGGTGCCGCGCGACCCAAGCTCGGCCGCATTTCCGGTTTGCGCGGCGCTGATCACCGAGGGCTCGGACGTGTCGGTCCCCAACATCGGGTTGAACCCGACCCGCGCGGGCCTGTTCGAGACGCTGCGCGACATGGGCGCGGACCTGACCTATGAAAACCACCGTGAAGAAGGCGGCGAGCCTGTGGCCGACCTGCGCGCGCGGTTCTCGCCCGACATGAAGGGCATCGAAGTGCCGCCCGAGCGGGCCGCGTCGATGATCGACGAATATCCGATCCTCTCGGTGGTGGCATCGTTCGCCGAGGGCACC
>CAZPJO010000123.1:0-5578 GCA_964586895.1 uncultured Roseicyclus sp. | reverse complement strand
AATCCGACCCTGGCCGTGGTGGCGGCGAATGCCGACGGGCCCACGGTGATGCGCGGCGGCAAGGCGTTGCGCGTGAAGGAAAGCGACCGGATCGCGGCTATGGCCGATGGTCTGCGCGCGGCCGGCGTCGAGGTCGAGGACGGGCCGGATTGGTGGATCGTGCACGGGCGTGGCCCCGGCGGCGTGGCAGGCGGCGTGACGGTCGCCACGCATCTTGACCACCGCATCGCCATGTCGTTTCTCTGCGCGGGCTTTGCCAGCAGGGATGGGATCACGGTAGAGGATGCCGGGCCGATTGCGACCTCCTTCCCGATTTTCGAGGGCCTGATGGGCGCGCTTGGGGCGCGGTTGGACCGGGCAAATCAAGCGGGCTGAGTGGGCAAAACATTTCTATGATTGTAGAAATGTTAGATCGCGTAATACACTGATTTTAAACACTATGAGTTTTTGACGGGCCCGTGTGCAAGCGTGCACACGCCTGCGACGATCCATTGCCTCGGTCGGCCCAACCGATCGGCCCGAGATCCGCTGGCGCGGCCTCGACACGGGCCAGCCCCTCGCGCGCGGGCTCGGACTGGGGGCCCTTCACATCCCACGCGAGGCCAAGAGCTTCCAGCGCGCGGATCAACCAGAAACCGGGGTCCGGCTGGCCCTGCTCCACGCCCAATTGCGCGGAATGCGGGAACGCGTGGTGGTTGCCATGAAAGCTCTCTCCAAAGCTCAGCAGGCCGATGGCGGGCAGGTTGTAGCCCTGCACCGGCAGGCCGCGAACCTCCCACCCCTGATGCCCGCCCTTATGCGCCGCGTGCCCGACGGCCCAATGGCCGATCAGCGAGACCGCGATGCGCAAGCTGATGCCCCACAGGACCCAGCCCAAGCCACCCAGCGCGAACAGGATCGCCGCAGGGATCAGTTGTTGCGCCATCCAGTGGCGTTCCATCCATTGATAAACCGGGTCGTCGGCGATTTCGGGCTCGATCTCAAAACGTGGCGGGTGCGTCAGGTCAAAGCGGCAATGCATCTGCCACCACGCATCGCGCAACCACCCCGCGCCGTGGGACGGGTGCGGCGGACATTCGGACTGCCGCTGATGCCAATCGCGCATGTCATGGGCGCGGGTCATCCCGAATGGCCCGGCCATACCCACAAGCGTGCCAAGCCACACAAGCATGCGTTCCAGCCATTTGGGTGCGGTGAAGCTGCGGTGGATCAAAAGGCGGTGCATCCCGACGGAATGCCCGGCGCACAGAGTGATCGCCGCGAGGATGAGAAACGTGGCAAACCCGGCCCAACTCGGGAACCAGATCAACGCCGCGATGCCCCCGGCCATATGGGCAAACGTCCAAAGCGATTTCGCCGCGTCCCAGACGATGCGACCGTCGGTGGCGGATGTGGCCGCGCCGGCAAAGACGCGGTCCGTGTCGATGAGCTTCATTGGGCTACTCCGTTCCAGTGTGGGGCCTCCACGCCACCCGGCATGCGGATGTTCCAGGCGAGGCCAAGGGCCGCGAGCGTCCGGATCACCCACCAACCGGGGTCGATCTGACTGGCGTCATGGCCCATGCGCGCCGAGCGTGGGAAGGCGTGGTGGTTGTTGTGAAAGGCCTCGCCAAACGTCACGAGGCCAAGGCCGGGCAGGTTGCGTCCGTCAACGGCGATGTTGTCTTGCACAAAGGGCCGTTCGCCGCGGGTGTGGGCCAAGTGGACCGTGATCCAGTGCCCGGCCAGCGATACCGCGACGCGCAAGCCGATCCCCCAGAAGACAAATCCGATACCGCCGAGTGCGAACAGACCAAGCGCCAGGGGAAGTTGTTGCCAGCGCCATGTCGCCTCGAGAAACCGGTAGAAGCGGTCGTGTGTCACGCGATCTTCGATGTGCAGAACCGGGGCGTGGTCTAGGACCTGTTCGTAATGCATCTGCCAAAGGGCATCACGCCAGAAGCCGACATCGTGTTTGGCGAAGGAATGGCAATCGGGCTGCTGTTGCTGCCAATCGCGGATTTCGTGGATCCGGAACATGCCGATGGGCCCCGCCATCCCGACGAGCGTGCCAAGGTAGACGAGCATGTGTTCAAGCCAAAGCGGTGCATCGAAGCTGCGGTGGATCAACAGGCGATGCATGCCGACCGAATGGCCAAGGCAAAGCGTGAGCAGCATGAGCAGGAGCGTCAAACCGGCTGCGTCCCACGACGGAAAGAAGATCACACCGGCAAAACCCATACCGGCCATCGCGCTGAACCAAAGCGATTTTGCAGGTGACCAGATCACGCGCGCCTTAGTAGGTGAGCTGTCGGGACGCGGCGTCACCCGGTCGGTTGCGCTCAATTCCATACTCATACCTTGCACCTCTACGCTTCATCATTTAACTAATAAGTGAAATCTCTATTTAACCTGTGAGTTAATTGGTGAAATATGTCAAGCCCTGAAAAAGTCTTCGAAGCTCTGTCATCGACCACGCGGCGAAAAATCCTTGCGTATCTGAGGGAACGGCCTTTGCACGCCGGTGCGATTGCGGACCGGTTTGATATGTCGAAGCCTGCGGTGAGCAAGCATTTGTCCGTTCTCGAATCGGCTGGCCTGATCTGGAAGAAGCGTGAAGGGCAGTTCATCCTTTACGGGATGGAGCAGGAAAACCTCGCCGGGCATCTTTGGACCTTCATGCAGGAGGTTTGCCCGCCTTCGCGTGCCCTGCGCCGCGAGGTGCGCGAAGAGATCGGGCGCGATGCGCCGGATGGGAAACCTGACAGTTCCGTGACCTGAGGCTATGGTCCCTGTGCTGGCACGCCCCCGAAAAGGGCGCTAGACCGGGGGCATGAGATTCACCGTTGCAATTGACGGCCCGGCGGCGGCGGGCAAGGGGACGATCGGACGCGCGGTGGCCGAACGGTTTGGCTTTGCGCATCTCGATACCGGGCTGCTGTACCGGGCGGTGGGTGCGCGGGTCTTGGCCGGTGAACGCCCGGTCGCTGCGGCGCGCGCGTTGGCCCCGGATGACTTGGCGGACCCTGATGCGCTACGCACGCCGGATGTGGCGCAAGCGGCGTCGAAAGTGGCCGTAATCCCGGAAGTCCGCGAGCATCTTCTTGATTTTCAGCGTGCCTTTGCGCACCGGCAGGGGGGGGCGGTTTTGGACGGGCGCGACATCGGAACGGTGATCTGCCCGCACGCCGAGGTGAAGCTGTTCGTGACGGCCAGTGCCGAAGTGCGGGCGCGGCGGCGGATGGACGAATTGGTTGGACGCGGCCTAAGCGCGAATTTCGACGCGGTTCTGGCCGATGTGAAGGCGCGTGATGCCCGCGACGCCGACCGCGCAACCGCGCCGATGGTGGCGGCGGAGGATGCGCTTGTTCTGGACACCAGCGATATGGACATTGCCGAGGCAGTCGCGGCCGCCGTGGCGGCGGTGCGGGCCCGACAACAAGGCGAGGCAAGTGGGCCCGGCGCGATGCCGAGGTCGTGACCTTGCGTGCGGCAATCGGGTCTATGGCGGAGCGGGCTTTGAGGCTAGGCTCAGCCCATTGAATTGCTAGCCGGAGACTTCGTCATGCTGCGCGCCATTGCCTTTGCCGCCTTGATTTCATCGACCCCTTTGGCCCTCATGGCGCAGGAGAGCGAGCCGCCGATGACGCCGCAGCGCATGGCGGAGGTCTTCACGGTGCTGGACCCGGAGGCGGTTATCGAGCCGAACGGCATGTCCTTTACGATCGCCAATGTGCCGGTGACCGTCATCATGGACCCGGTTGCGGATCGGATGCGGATCCTTGTCCCGATTTCGTCGGCGGAGGGGTTGGACGACGGCGCGCTGTTGCGGTTGATGCAGGCCAATTTCGACACCGCGCTTGATGCGCGATACGCGATTGCCAACAACCGGGTGTGGGCGACGTATATCCACCCGCTTTCGCCGCTTGAGACCGATCAACTGATCTCGGGCGTGGCGCAGACGGTGACGTTGGCGCAGACGTTCGGGGACACCTATTCCTCGGGCGCGGTGATGTTCGGCGGCGGGGATACGCGCGGGCTGATCCAGGAGTTGCTGGAGCTTGGTGAAGAGCTTTGAGGGCCAGCTTCTCACGGTTGAGAAGTTGGGTTAAGACACTGATAAAAAACAGTAACTCGAAAAAAATTTACTGAAATTTAAGGATTTCAACAAGCTCAGATCAGCAAGTCGGCCTTGAATGACGTCTCCCGATCCTTGCCGATGATCACGTGATCATGGATCACCACGCCGATGGCATCGCAGGCAAGTTGCACCGCTGACGTGACCTCGATGTCGGCCTGACTTGGGGTCGGATCGCCCGAGGGGTGGTTGTGGACCAGGATGATCGCGGTGGCGTTCAATTCCAAAGCGCGCTTGGCGACCTCACGCGGGTAGACGGGCACATGATCGACGGTGCCGGTGCCGGCGGCTTCATCCGCGATCAGGACATTGCGGCGGTTGAGGTAGAGGATGCGGAATTGCTCGGTGTCGCGATGCGCCATGACGGTGCGGCAATAGCTGACCAGATCGTCCCATGACGAGACGACATCGCGTTGCAGGACCTTGGCCTGCCCCATGCGATGGGCGAAGGCCTCCATCAGGCGAAGTTGGTAGTAGACGCGCGGCGTGGCCCCGTCGACCTGCAACAGCCGGTGTTCGGACGCGGCAATGACACCGTTGAGATCCCCGAATGTGGCCAGCAGCCGTTTGGCCAGAGGCTTCACATCAATGCGCGCGATCACGTTGAAGAGCATCAGTTCCAGAAGCTCGTATTCCGGCATCGCGGCATGCCCCCCGGTCAGGAACCGGGTCCGCAGGCGTTCACGATGACCCCAGTAATGCGGCCGCTTCGCGCCATCGGCGTCGGTCACAAGGCCCCCGCCCGCCGCATTGTCGCCATGGAGCCGCGGGTTGGATCGGAAGGCGGGCGCAAAGGCGGGGCGCGTCTCCGCGTCGGGGGGCGGGATTCGGGCATCGAGGTCTTCGAGCCCCAACATGGCGTCCGGCGACAGGTCAGGGTCGTGCCGCGGTTTTACCCGCTTGGATTTGAACGTTCCGCTGTTGATCAGGGGGTGTTCCCGGAGTTCCCGGACCTTCTTGGAATGTTTGGGATCGATTTGCATGGGTGCCTGTGTCCGTCACGAGAATCGCTAAACTTTGATGTTTAGTGAAACGGTCCTGCGTTAATGCGGGGTTAACGCGGGAGCGGTCCGACGCGCGCATGTGCGGGTTTTGTGACGAATATTCGCGACTTTGGTGACGATAGGGGCTTTGAAACTAGGCCACGGGTTGCGCGTCCGCGACAGGGATTGTATACGCGCACGCGTCAACTCGGCGGATAAGTCGTGGGCAAGAGATGGGCAGGGTCGGAACATTCCGGCCCTCTTTGTTTTCCCGGCCCCGCCATCATCGACCAACCCGTTGCACCTAAGGTGCGCACCCATGAAAGACCGGCGGAGACAACCGCGCGGCCAGATCAAAACCGAATAGGAACCCAAAGCCACATGGCAAATGCAACCATGGAGGAATTCGAAGCCCTCCTGAACGAAAGCTTCGAAATGGACACGCCCGAAGAGGGTTCTGTTGTCAAAGGCAAGGTGA
>CAZPJO010000122.1:0-7352 GCA_964586895.1 uncultured Roseicyclus sp. | reverse complement strand
GTCAAACCGAAGGTTTGCCTTCGGCAAAACGGCCTCCCTCTCGGGATCTTTTTCGTTGAAAAAGACCCTGCCGGGCAGCGGTCGATTTGGTTGGGCTAGGCGCTTCGTTCGTTCTGTACGATGACTTGGCGACCATAAAGTGCCTTGGAAAATCCCGTTGGATCGACAGTCCCCGGCCCCTTCTCGGCATCTTTTGCCAAGCAAAAGAGCCTGGCAGGCAGTGGTCGCTGGCGCGGCTTTGCGAATTGTTCCGACGTGCGCGGGTCCGCGTGCTACGCTTCCCCAAACCCAAGGAGCGACTGCCCATGCCGAACCCGATCCCTTTGCGCATTGACGACATTTACGTGCCGGCCAAGCGGAAGAAGACGTTAGAGGCGGACAAGGTGGATGCGTTGGCCAATGACATTCTGGAGAACGGGCAGACGACGCCGATCCGGGTGCGGGAGGGCAAGGGGCGGTATGTGTTGTTGGAGGGGTATCACCGGCTGGAGGCCTTGCGCGCGTTGGGGGAGGAGCGGGTGACGGTGTTCGTGACGCAGGCGCGGTTGCATTGAGGTCGTGACGCAGGCGCGGTTGCATTAGGGTGCGTTACGACCAGACCAATTGGGTGACGTGGTAGAAGACCGGCGCGGCGAAGATGACGCTGTCGAGTTGGTCCAGCAGGCCGCCCTGGCCCGGGATCAGGTGGGACCAATCCTTGACGCCCTTGTCGCGTTTGATGGCGGCGAAGACGAGGCTTCCGAACATCCCCGCAAGCGAGGCGAGTGCTGCCATGGCGGCGGCGCCCGCGATGCCGAAGGGGGTGACCCAACTGAGCGTGGCACCGATCAGGGCGGCGGCGAGGACGCCCGTGGCCAGGCCCTCGACGGTTTTGGGCGAGAGGTCGGGCGCGATGCGGCGGCGGCCGAAGCGGCGCCCGGCGTAATATTCCGCGACGTCGCCCAATTGCACGACCATGGCGAAGAACACGATCAGCAGGATGGAGCGATCCGCGCTTCCGGGCATGTCGTATGTCATCATGGCGGGGACGTGGGAGATGCAGAAGACGCAGATCATCAGGCCCCATTGCGTTTCCGCGACGCGGCCCATGAAGTTGGTGGCGTCGCCGCGTAAGGCGCTGACGATTGGTAATAAAAGGAAGGCGTAGACCGGGATGAACACGGTGAAAAGCGCGGTCCAGTCGAGGGCGACGAAGAGGTATTGCAGCGGCAGGATCACGAAGCAGGCGAGCGCCAGCGACAGGTGATCGGCGCGGCGTTTGCGCGCGAAGGTGAGGAATTCGCGCAGCGCGGCGAAGGAGGCGAAGGCGAAGAGCGCGATGATGCCGATGCGCCCCGCGAGCACGGCCAGCGTCAGCAGGATCGCGAGGCCCCACCAGGTGTGCACGCGCATGTTGAAGGCTTCGACCACGGGGTCGGATTGACCGGGCGGCAGGCGGTGGCGCAGGGCTTCGCCGATGGCGGTGAACAGGATCAGGAGGCCCACGACGGCAAGCCCGAGGATGGCGACGTCGGTGGTGGTTTCGGGCGACATGGGGGTCATGGCGCGGGCCCGGTGCGGTCGGGCGTGTCGCGGTTGGCGTCGGGCGACAGGGCCACAAGGGCGTCGGCGGCGCGGGCGAGGAAGGTGCCCTTGCCTTCGCCTTCTTCTACATGAATGGGGGCGCCGAAGGTGACGGTGCAGATCAGCGGGAGGGGGATGACCTCGCCCTTGGGCATGATCTCGTTGAGGTTGGCGACCCAGGTGGGGACCAGATCGACATGCGGGCGCGCGCGGCCCATGTTATGGAGCCCGGCGCGGAACGGCAGCAGGGGATCATCGGTCATGTTGCGGTTGCCCTCGGGAAAGATGATCAGCGAGGAGCCTTCGTCGAGCGCTTCGAGGATCTTGTCGAGCGGCTTGTCATCGACCTCGGGGCGGCGGTCGATCAGGACGCAATTGAACACCTCTGGCCGATGAAGGCGCGCATCCGGGTCTTGAGCCAATAATCAGCGGCAGCGACGGGGCGGGTCTGGCGCCGCATATGTCCGGGCAGAACCGTCCAGATCATCGGCATATCGGCGTTGGAAACATGGTTGGCGAAATAGACGCGCTGTTTGGCGACCGGCTCGATCCCGCGCCAATCGGCGCGCACGGCTGTGATGAAGCGGGCCACGAACGCCAGGGCATGGCCGACGGCACGCGCGGCGATACGACGGGGAAGTGACGCAAGGTCAGTCATTTGGATGTTGTGGCAGAGGGGACGCGCCAAGGGAGGGCCGCGTGCGGCGTGCGGCGTGTGGCGTGCGGTGTCAGGTGACGGGCGGCTGGCGCAGGGCGGGGGCGGTCAGCGCGCCGTAGGCAGCCCCGCCAAGCGCACCGCAGGCCGTCGCGGTGGCCAGACCGGCCCAGAGCGGCCAGGCCTGTTGCCAGCCGTCGGCGGGCAGAAGGCACAGGCGGGTCACAAGGTTTGCGCCCGCAAGGATGCAACTCATCGCGAGCATCCAGCCAAGCGCGGTCAGGCCCATCCAGCGCAAGGCATCGGGCCGGTGCAGCGCGAAGCCCCATTGCACCGCGCCGACCAGCAACCCCAGAGCGGCCGAGGCCAGCGCAACCTCGACCATGGCGCGCCAGGACGGGGCGACGGCCCCCGGCGCATCGGAGCCGAGCCATTCCGGAAGCGCCAGACCGCCAAGAATGGCCGCGCAGGTCACAAGCCCCCACCGCAGCGCGCCGGGGGTAGGACCGCGCAGCGCGAAGGCCTGCCCGGCACCGACACACACGGCCATCGCCACGGCAAATAGCGCCATCGCCTCGGACGCGGTGAGCAGGCCCTGGAAGATGGCCACGCCAAGCGTGCCAAGGCACACCCCGGCAATCCCATGGGACAAGGTTGAAAAGTAGAGCCAGCGCAGCATGTCCCCCGATTAGCAGACAGCGGGGCCCCTTCGCATCCGTGATTTGAATGAACACTCTGTTTCTGGCATAGGGTCGCCAGAGCAGGACCGGGCGCAAGACCCGGATTTTTTGGGACGAGGCGTGACCATGATGTCTTTGAAGACCTTCTCCGCACCGATGCGCAAAGCCCCCGTCACGGCAGTATCCCGGGCCGCATGTCTGGCGATATGCCTGGCGTTTCCGACCACCGGTGTCGCCAACCCGATTGAACGGGCCTGCCTTGCGTCGGACCGTTCGGCGCCGCGTGCGCTTTGTGCGTGTATCGGGGCAGTGGCGGGGAGTTTCCTGAGCGGGGCGCAGATGCGTGAAGGCGCGCGGTGGTTCGACGACCCGCAGCGCGCGCAGGACGTGCGCCAATCCGACCGCGCCAGCGATGAGCGGATGTGGCAGGCTTGGCGGAGGTTTTCAGACGCGGCGGAGCAGAGTTGTACTCCGACCGGGTGAATGTGACGGAAAACACGCGTTTTCCGTTTGGATTTCGCGCGAAATCCGCCCGCGCCTAGCCGAGCCGTTTGGCCCAGGCTGCCGCGGCCTCTTCGATGAGGTCGAGCGCGGCGTCGAAATCCCCGGTGAAATAGGGATCAGGCACCGCCCCGCCGCCCACAGGGTCGCGGAACAGCGCGATGTTATCGGCCTCGGGGGCCAATTCGTGCAAATCGGACAGGTTTTCCGCATCCATCGCCAGCACCAGATCGAATGTGGCGAAATCGGCGCGCGTCACCTGGCGGGCGCGCAGGTGGCTCAGGTCGTAACCACGGGCCTCGGCGGCTTCGATCGCGGGCGGGTAGGGCGGCTTGCCGATATGCCATGACCCGGTCCCGGCGCTGTCGATCCGCGCCCCGGGCAGATGCGCGCGCAGCACGGCCTCGGCGGTGGGAGAGCGGCAGATGTTGCCGAGACAGACCACGAGGACAGACTGAGGCACGATGGTTCCTTTGGATGGATCTTGAAATGCGGACTCTTCTTTGCGGGCTTTTTGCCGTGCTGCCAAGCCTTGCGTTGGGGCCGGGCCGTTGACCGAGGGGGAGGTCGCGGTTTGTGTCGCGCGTGCGCGGATGTGGCAGCCGCCGGGCCGGAGGCCCGTGTCGTTCGTAGATTGGCCCGGGGTAGAGCGGTGGTGCCCACCCCGGCGGTTTGCAGCGCGGGGTGGGATTTGGCGCGAGGGTTTAGCCGTCGCTGTGGCCGGAGTGATCGGCGTGGCCGTCGCCATGGTCATCCCCGTGGCCGTCTCCGTGGCCCGAATGATCCCCATGGTCGCCATGGCCGCCGCCGGAGGGCTGGCGTTCATTGTCGATGGTCACGATGTGGGTGACCGGATCGGCATGTTCGAAGGTGAAGGTGATCTCGATCTCTTCGCCCTGTTCGAGCGGGTTGGTCAGGCCAAGCAGCATGACATGCATGCCCCCACGGTCCAGCGCGATCGTTTCACCGGCGGCGATGGCAAAGCCTTCCTCCACCTCGACCATGCGCATCACGCCTTCGTCGTTCTGGATATGGGTGTGGAGTTCCAGCCGTTCGGCGGCCTCCGAGGTGACACCGATGAGGCGGTCATCCATGTCGGAATGGTTGAAGATGGTCATGAAGGCCGCGCCGGATTGCGCCACGGGGCTGGAGGCGCGGGCATAGGCGTCGTCGATCACCATATGGGCCGAGGCGAGGCTGGGCAGGGCGGCGAGGGTCGCGCCCAGAAGGAAGCTTTTGAAGGTCATGATCTGTCTCTGCTGATTTGGAATGGTCCGGAGGGGTTCAGGCCGGGCGCGGGGGCGCGCGGGCCTGCTGCTCCAGTCGGAGTTGCAGAGAGACGGAATGGGGCGACGGCGCAGGCGCGGGGACCGTCAGGAGGTCGATTTCGGGGGAAGGTGGCGGGGCCGCATGGGTCAGCGCAAAGGCCAGATGGCAGATCGGACATTCGGCCATGGCGACCGCATCGCCGGTGGCATCGAGCACGGGAAGGCCCGCGTCATCGAGCAGGATTTGCGCCGTGCCGGTGCCGCAATAGCCCCCCGCAGCGGCCATGCGCGTTTCCGCCACGACGGCGGCGAGGCTGGTGAGAGCCAGACACAGGGCCAGAAGACCGGAGGAGAGCACGCGGCGGATCATGGTGGAATTGGTAGCGGGCGGGGCCTGCGCATCCAAGTCACAAATACGACGACACCCCGCGCGGTATTGTCACCGGCGGGGCGTCATGTGTGTTGAGCGCTGGGTTGGAGGCCAAGCGGGGCGGGCCCGATTGGCTTCGGCGCGGCGGCTTAAGCCTGTGCGGCCTGTGCCTTCGTGATCTCTTTTTTGATCTTCAGCGCCTTGGGCGACAGCTCGGCATCCTTGGCTTTCGCCATGAACGCGTCGAGGCCACCGCGATGGTCCACGGTGCGCAGCGCGGCGTTGGAGATGCGCAGCTTGAAGCGACGCTCAAGGACGTCGGAGCCGAGGGTCACTTCGGACAGGTTGGGAAGGAAGCGACGCTTGGTCTTGTTGTTGGCGTGGCTTACGTTGTTGCCCGTCATCGGGCCTTTGCCGGTCAGTTCGCAAACGCGCGACATGGGTTCATCCTCTCGTTCATGGACGGCGCGGGCGGGACGAGCGTTGGATGCGTGCCTGCCGGGCCGGAAACCAAAAGGGCGCAGGGAAGGCCCGACGCCCGGAAATATGAGCGGTGCAATACGAAGGGCCACCATGGGTGTCAACCTTGGAATCGGTGCGCAGAGGGGGATTCACGGCGGCGGTCTTTGCTTCTAGGCTGGGCGGCGATGAAAGAGAGCGATCTATATCCGCCTGTGAAGGCCTTCCTGCAAGCGCAGGGCTATGAGGTGAAGGGCGAGATCGGCCCGGCCGATGTGGTGGGAGTCCGTGGGCCGGATATGGTCGTGGTGGAGTTGAAGACGCGGTTTTCGCTGGCGCTGTTTCATCAGGGGATTGCGCGGCTTTCGGTCTGCGATTGCGTCTATGTCTGCGTGGCGCGCGGCAAGGGGCGGCCTTGGATGAAGGCGGTGAAGGAGAATGTGAAGCTCGCGCGGCGTTTGGGGCTTGGGCTTTTGTCGGTGCGGATGGAGACGGGCGTGGTCGAGGTGCATTGCGACCCGGGCCCCTACGCGCCACGCAAGGTGGCCCGCAAGACCCGCGCGATCCTCAGCGAGTTCGAGCGCCGCGAGGGCGACCCGAATTTGGGCGGTCTGGCCGGTGCACGGGTGACGGCCTACCGGCAGGAGGCGACGTTATGTGCGGAGTTCCTGGCGCTGGCCGGGGAGGCGAAGGGCGCGGAGGTCGCGAAATCGACGGGCGTGGCGCGGGCCACGACGATCATGCGGGACAATCATTATGGCTGGTTCGAGAAGGTCGAGAAGGGTGTTTACCGCCTGAGCGAGACGGGGAGCGGGGTTGCGCGCGCGGCCACATGACGCGCGTGCAGCACCTGCGTATGCCGCGCGGCCCGGGGCCGCTCAGGCGGGTGCCTTTGGGGTATTTTGTGTTTAATATCAGAGAATTAGACCGGTGGAGCGGTCGGGATTTGCATATTTTTGGAACAAAGATGCGGGGGCGTGATGCAGACGGAGTTCGAGATTTCGACGCGCGGTGCGGGGCTTTATGAGCTCACCGGCGATGTCGCGCAGTGGCTTGCCGGGGCGGGCGACGGGGTTTTGACGTTGCTGGTGCGCCATACGTCGGCGTCGTTGCTGATCCAGGAGAATGCCGACCCGGATGTGCAGGTGGACCTGAAACGGTTTTTCGAGCGTTTCGTGCCACGCGGCGATGACCCGAGCATGGCGTGGCTGACCCATGTGGCCGAAGGGCCCGATGATATGCCGGCCCATATCAAGGCGGCCGTATTGCCGGTGTCGTTGCAGATCCCGGTGGCGGCGGGGCGGATGCGGTTGGGCACATGGCAGGGGATTTACCTGTTCGAGCATCGCGACAGGCCCCATTTGCGGCGCGTGGCCGCCGCGTTCTCTGGGCTTTGAGGGGCTGCGGGGCGTCCTTGCAACACCTAGATGCTGTGGCGCGACATGGCCCCTACCCAAGGCGCTGGGGCGTCCGTATACTGCCTGTGGATAAGAGGGCAGCAGCCCCAAGAACCGAGGCAGGCGCAAAGGCTCCCTTCGCGCGATATCAGACAGGAGGGCGCGGCCATGCGCTGCCCATTTTGCGGAAATGTAGACACCCAGGTGAAAGATTCGCGGCCTGCGGAGGATCACGTCGCGATCCGGCGGCGGCGGTTTTGCCCGGCGTGCGCGGGGCGGTTCACCACCTATGAGCGCGTGCAATTGCGCGATCTTGTGGTGATCAAGACCAACGGCAAACGCGAGGATTTCGACCGCGACAAGCTGGAACGCTCGATCCGGATCGCGTTGCAGAAGCGCCCGGTGGAGCCCGAACGCGTGGATCAGATGATCTCGGGCATCGTGCGGCGGCTGGAAAGC
>CAZPJO010000121.1:0-7386 GCA_964586895.1 uncultured Roseicyclus sp. | reverse complement strand
CATCTGTTTCAAATCATTAATCGAATGTCCGTTAAGGAAATTTTAACTTTTTCGGACGGTCGTCAGTGGATACTTTTGACAGGAGCCCGCAGTGCGAAAGATCGCTCGCTACCCTGTTGGTGGGATCGCGCATGGATCCGCGTCCATTCGGTCATCCAAAACGAAAAAGCGGCGTTGCCAAGGGACATGGCACCGCCGCTTCTTCCGAAAAAACCCCGGCGCGAGGGATAGGGGAGGTGCGCCGGGGCCGTGACCGAGCCGCCCGAGGGACAGAAGGGCGGTCCGATGTTCCGAGGAGGCTGTGAACGCAGAACATGTGCGCCGCCCATCCCGGATCCCTCAAGTCAAATACGCGACCATCAGGTGGACCCGGTGACGGGAAAAAATACTGCCACCGAGCCCGATGTTCCTGGCCGTAATTGCCATCACTCACGGAACATCACAAAGATGCCATGAGTGCTTTGCGCAAGATAGATACGGAAATCCTTACCTAAACGTTAACTTTGTGTCGCAAGGCGGATATTTTGGACGTCGCATGGACCCGCGGGCCACGCGGACGGGATGCCACACAGCGTTTAGCGCACCACACGTGTTCCAGGAAAGTAATTCACAATCAGTGCGTTAGCCCCGATCCCCGACCGAGCCGCTCATCTTGGGAAGGCGGGGGGTGGTGTCTTCGCTTTCGTCGAGCCGGAAGATCTGATTGAGGATCGAGGCCTTGCGTACGGCCTGCGCCGTCGTCTCGACGCCAAGCGCATCACGCGCACCGCGCAGGTGCTTTTCGACGGTCGCCACGTTGCGTTCCAGCAAAAGCGCGATGTCGGCCATGGTCTTGCCGTCCGCCACCAATTCCAACACCTCCGATTGGCGCGGGGTCAACAATTTGCGCTGCCCGGTGGCGGGCAATTGCAGGATGCACAGATGCGCGATGTGGCAGATGGTTTCGATATCGGCCCCGTGTTCGTCCCAGATCGCGTCGGCCTCGTCCTGGCCCATGCCCTTGCGCACGGCCATGCCGATGCCCGCGTTGGCATTCTTGATCGCCATGGGAAAGCTGATCGTGTAGCCGGCGGTGATCTCGTGCTTTTCGTTGAGCGCCCGCATCGCCAGCTCGCCCTGCGACGGTTCCTCCGAGGCCATGGCCATGTAGACATCGCGCCACGACGCGGCCCCGGTGTTGTTGATCGCCCACCGCATCATGACACCGTTACGGAACATGCCGCCGTCGACATAGGCCTCGACGTAATCGGTGGGCATGTTGGTCAGCAAAAGCGCATCTTCGGGATTGTCGTAAAGGCCCGCGCCGCGAAACGCGTTGAAGCCGTAGAACACGCGGTCAAACCCGTAGGAGGTCAGCGTCTGTGTGTGGTGCGCCCAGAGGTCTTCGACCGTGGTCATCTGGAGGTAGGTGCGGAGGCGGTGCATGTTGTATCCTCAGCGCTTGGAAAGGTGGGTGTGAAGGGCGCGCAGGGCGTGGGTGTAGCCGTCAGTGCCGAACCCGGCAATCACGCCAAGGCAGACGCCCGCGATCATGGACGGGTGGCGAAAGCCCTCGCGCGCATGGGTGTTGGAGACGTGCAATTCGACCGTCGGCAGGGCGATACCGCTGATGGCGTCGCGCAGGGCGATGGAGGTATGCGTATAGGCGCCCGCATTCACGATGACGCCATCATGGTCATGGCGCACGGCATGGAGCGCATCCACAAGACCGCCTTCGTGGTTGGAGTGCTGGAACGTGACCGCACAGCCCAGATCACCGGCCAGCGCCGTGCACTCCGCCTCGATATCGGCGAGGGTCTTTGCCCCGTAGATCTCTGGCTCCCGCTCGCCCAAAAGGTTGAGGTTGGGGCCGTTGAGCACCAGAATTTTCATGTCCGTCCGTCCCTTTGGCGGCACCCTACAGGCAAGTGCCGTTCCGCGTCAAAGCGTGGTTAATCGCGGGGTGCATGTTCGACCGGGCCGCCGTACTCGGCCCATGTCGAAAACCCCTCGCGCAGGTGGGCCGCGTCAAAGCCCATGTCTTGCAGCGTCGCCACCGTCAGCGCCGAACGCCAGCCCGAGGCGCAGTGAAAGACATAGCGTTTGCCGGGCTGTGCGAAGACGGGTTTGTGATAGGGGCTGTCGGGGTCGACCCAGAATTCGATCATGCCGCGCGGCGCGTGGACCGAGCCGGGGATGAATCCGCTGCGCTGGCGTTCGCGGATGTCGCGGATATCGACGACAACCAGATCGGGGTCTCCCAGCTGTGCAATGAGGTCGGGGGTTTCAACCTCGGATATCCGCGCACGCGCGGCGGCGACCATTTGGGCGGCAGTGGTGGTCAGGGCCATGGCTGTCTCTTTCGTCACAGTTGGCGGTAACGCAGATTGACCGCCCCGCGCACGGGTTGCAACATGTCCCAAAGTGAGGTGCGGCAGCACCGGGAGGGACATTCATGGGCTACAAAGACACCTACGCGGCCTGGGCCGCAGCACCCGAGGATTTCTGGGCCAAAGCGGCCGAAGACCTCGACTGGGCCGAGGCACCGCAGCGGGTCTTCGACGCGGATGCGGGCGTCTATGGGCGGTGGTTTCCCGACGCAACCTGCAACACCTGCTGGAACGCGGTCGACCGACATGTGGAGGCCGGGCACGGCGACCGGTTGGCGTTGATCTATGACAGCCCGGTAACCGACACAAAACGCACGATCACCTATGCGGAATTGCAAGATGAGGTCGCGACGCTCGGCGCGGTGTTGCAGGGCATGGGCGTGGGGCAGGGGGATCGCGTGATCCTCTACATGCCGATGGTTGCCGAAGCGGTCATCGCGATGCTGGCTTGCGCGCGGATCGGGGCGGTGCATTCGGTGGTTTTCGGCGGCTTTGCAGCGCCGGAACTGGCCACACGGATCGACGATGCGGGCGCAAAGGCGGTGATCAGCGCGTCGTGCGGGATCGAGCCGGGCCGCGTCATAAACTACATGAACTTGCTGAACGAAGCCATTGATCTTGCGAAGGTAAAGCCCGTTGGGTGCCTGATCCTTCAGCGCGAGGTTCAACCCTGCGACCTGACGCCCGTGCGCGATCTGGATTGGGCGGAGGCGATGGCGGCGGCCCGTGCCGAGGGGCGGCGCGCGGATTGCGCCGAGGTCAAGGCGACCGACCCGGCCTATATCCTGTATACCTCCGGAACGACCGGTCAGCCCAAGGGCGTCGTGCGCGATACCGGCGGGCATATGGTGGCGCTGCATTGGAGCATGAAGAACATCTACAACGTCGCCGCCGGTGACGTGTTCTGGGCCGCGTCGGATGTGGGGTGGGTCGTGGGCCATTCCTATATCTGCTACGCGCCGCTTCTGGTCGGGTGCACCAGCGTCATCTACGAGGGCAAGCCGATCGGCACGCCGGATGCGGGCGCGTTCTGGCGCGTCATCGCGGAGTATGACGTGAAAGTCCTGTTCACCGCGCCGACGGCGTTCCGCGCGATCCGCGGACAGGATCCGGAGGCCACGTTGATGGCCGATTACGACCTGTCGGGGCTTGAGGCGTTGTTCCTTGCCGGCGAACGGTCGGACCCGGCGACGTTGCAATGGGCGGAAGAGCATCTTGGCGTGCCGGTGATCGACCATTGGTGGCAGACGGAAACCGGTTGGGCGATTTCCGCCGTGCCGATGGGGATCGAGGCGCTTCCGGTGAAACATGGCTCGCCCGGGGTTCCGATGCCCGGCTATGATGTGCAGGTCCTTGACGATGCGGGCGCGCCGGTGCCGAACGGGACGCTTGGCAACATCGTGGTGAAACTGCCGCTGCCGCCAAGCTGCTTGCCGACATTGTGGAACGCCGAAGAGCGGTTCAGGTCGAGCTATCTCAACGATTTCCCCGGGTTTTATGCGACATCGGATGCGGGGATCTTGGATGGCGACGGCTATCTGCACATCATGGCGCGCACCGACGACATCATCAATGTGGCCGGTCACAGGCTGTCGACCGGCGCGATGGAAGAGGTTCTGGCGCATCACAAGGACGTGGCCGAATGCGCCGTGGTTGGCAAAGCCGACGCGTTGAAGGGTCAGATGCCGCTGGGGTTTTTCGTGACCAAAGCGGGCGTGGACCGGCCCGAGGCCGAGATCTGCGCCGAGTTGGTGAAGATGGTGCGCAATGACATCGGCGCCGTGGCCGCGTTCAAGACGGCCGTGGGGGTCAAACGGTTGCCCAAGACGCGCTCGGGCAAGGTGTTGCGCGGCACGATGCAGAAGATCGCGGATGCGGAAGCCTACAAGATGCCGGCGGCGATTGATGATCCGGCGATCCTCGACGAGATCAAGGATGTGCTGACAACGAAGGGATTGATCGGATGATTGAGAGAATTGAACCGGGCGTGCGCTCGTCGAAGATCGTGAAACACAACGGTGTCGCGTATCTGACCGGTCAGGTCGGCGAAGGTGCGGATATCACCGAGCAGACGGTGGAATGCCTGCGCCGGGTCGATGCGTTGCTGGAGCAAGCGGGATCGTCGCGCGAGCATCTGTTGCAGGTGACGATCTGGCTGGCGGATATGGCGGATTTCGCGGCGATGAACGAGGTCTGGAACGCCTGGGTGCCGGAGGGGCACGCACCGGCGCGGGCCTGCGGCGAGGCGCGGCTGGCGCGCGATGTCCTGAAGGTCGAGATGATCGTGACGGCGGCGGTCGCGTGACTGCTCACGCGTGAGCAATGGGGCTATATAACTGAAATCACTGCTTAAACGCCGTATTGCCTTGCATGATCTGCAACGTAGTTAATTAACATAATCATGATTACTGGCTAAATGGACGGTGAAGTATGAGCCTCAAAGATCTACTCCCCCACGGCTATATCGACGCGCATCACCACGTCTGGGCGCCCCAGACGCGCGGTGATGAGATCGGATACGGATGGTTGCGCGATATCGGTGCGCCGAAACCGTTCGGCGACCCGACCCCGATCCAACGCGATTACCTGATGGAGGAATTCCTGGCCGAGGCGTCTGTGCCGCCGCGCGCGAGCGTGCATGTGCAGACAGATGGCGCGTTGCCCGATCCGGTGGCCGAGACACGGTTCGTGCAGGCCGAGGCGGATCGGTGCGACCATGAGGTGCGGATCGTGGCGCTGGCCGATCTGAGCGCGCCAGATTTGCCGGAGAAACTGAGGCAACACGGCACATGTAACGGGTTTTGCGGTGTGCGTCAGATTGTTGGCCGGTTGGACCACAGGCCGGATTTGAGCTTCGCGCCACGGGATTTTCTATCGGAAAATCAATGGCGTGACGGCTTGAAGCGGCTGGAGGATGCGGGGCTCAGCTTTGATTTGCAGATGTATCCGGAACAAGCGGAGCAAGCTCTGGAAGCGCTGTCCGCGACCCCTGCCCTGCGTGTGATCATTGACCACGCGCTCTGCCCCTATGATCAGCGCGCCGAAGGTTTTGAACGCTGGAGCGCGGCCAATGCAATGATGGCGGGGCGTGCCAACACGTTCATCAAACTCAGCGGCTGGGGCATGTATAAGAACGGCTGGGACACGTTCGGCGCAGGGGCGATCCAGCCCTATGTGGACGAAATCCTGATCGCGTTCGGCCCGGATCGGGTGATGTGGGGCAGCAATTATCCGGTCGAAAAGCTGGCCAAACCTTATGCGGAGTGCATCGCGGAGACAGCTTCCGGGGTGCTTCCAGAGCAGCGGGAAGATGTCTTTTATCGTTCCTCAGCAATGGCTTACGGGATAAAGTTAACCTAACGCATAGCCCGCGCCGCGCACGGTGCGGATCGGGTCGCCATGGTCACAGGCGCGCAACGCCTTGCGCAGGCGGCCCACGTGAACATCCACCGTGCGGGTGTCCACATAGATGTCGCGGCCCCAGACCCGGTCGAGCAATTGCTCGCGGCTCCAGACGCGGCCGGGGCGTTCCATGAAGGCGGTGAGCAGGCGAAATTCGGTGGGCCCAAGGGCCAGTTCCGCACCGTCGCGATAGACGCGGTGTTCGGACAGATCCAGCACGATGTCCTCGTATTCCAGCCGCTCGCCCACGGTCGCGGGCCGCACGCGGCGGAGTTGCGTGCGCAGGCGGGCCAGAAGTTCGGCCACGGAATAGGGTTTGGTGACGTAATCGTCGGCCCCCGTCTCAAGGCCCCGGACCTTGTCCGTGTCCTCAGACCGGGCCGAGAGCATGATGATCGGGATTTTCGACGTTTCAGTCGCCATCTTGAGCTGTCGGCAGACCTCGATCCCCGAGACATGGGGCAGCATCCAGTCGAGTACGATGACATCGGGGGGCGTTTCACGCACCGCCACCAGCGCCTCGTCGCCGGCGGCGGCGGTCTGCACGTCGAAACCTTCGGCGCGGATGTTATAGGCTAGAACCTCGCGTTGCGCGGGTTCGTCCTCCACCACCAGAACGACAGGTTCGCCAGCCATGGATCAGGTCCCCTGCATGTAAGGCGTCTTGTCCTCTTTCGGACGGTCCTCGTCGGGCATTTCGCCGGTGACGAGGTAGATCACCTGCTCGGCCACGGAGGTCACGTGGTCGCCCATGCGTTCGATGTTCTTGGCCATGAAATGCAAGTGCATGCAGGTGGTGATGTTGCGCGGATCTTCCATCATGTGGGTGAGGTATTCGCGGAACAGCGCGGAATACATCTGATCGACTTCCTGATCGCGCTGGCGGACATCTTCGGCGAGATCGGCGTCTTGCTGAATATAGGCGTCGAGCACGTCGCGGAGCATCAATTCCACCTGCCGCGCCATGCGCTTGAGCGAGGTGGCGGTGCCGGGGACATTTTCCAATTCGATTACCGATTGGCTGCGCTTGGCGATGTTCTTGGCATAATCGCCGATGCGCTCAAGGTTGGCCGAGACGCGGAACACGGTCAGCACGGTGCGCAGGTCGCTGGCGATGGGTTGGCGCAGCGCGATGATGCGCGCGGCGTCCTCGTTGACCTGCACTTCGAGCGCGTCGATGGCCTTGTCGGCCTTGCGCACCACGCGGGCCAGTTCGGCGTCGCGGGCTTCGAGCGCTTCGACGGATTTCGTGATGGCTTCCTCGACCAACCCACCCAGGCGCATGATCTTGGCCTGAATGCCTTCGAGGTCGCGGTCAAAGCTTGAGACGATGTGTTCTGAATTCGGCATTGCGGTGCCCTGCCCTTCAATCAGCCGATCCGGCCAGTGATGTAGCTTTCCGTGCGCGGATCGCTGGGGTTGGTGAAAATCGTGTCGGTGTCGTCGAATTCCACCAGCGTGCCGAGGTGGAAGAACGCGGTCTTCTGGCTGACGCGGGCGGCCTGCTGCATGGAATGGGTGACGATGACCAGGCTGAAATTCTGCCGCAGCTCATCGATCAATTCCTCGATCTGGGCGGTGGCGATTGGGTCCAGCGCGGAGCACGGCTCATCCA
>CAZPJO010000120.1:2533-7403 GCA_964586895.1 uncultured Roseicyclus sp. | reverse complement strand
CGATCAGGTAGCGACGCTCAAGAAACGCGTGCCCCGTCAGCGGCGACAAGGACGACGAACACGCGTTCCAGCCGAAATGGTGAAACTCGTCCCCCTTGTTGGGCACGATGACCTGATGAACGATCTCGCCATAGGTCTTGGATTTCGGGTCAAGGTCCACAACCGCGATCCCGTCGGATTGCGATCCATCGGGGCTGAGCATCACGGTAAAGCCATAGGTCTCGACCGGGGCTTCCATCGCAAGCTTGGCGGATGCGTGGAACGTGGGGTCTGGTCTCAGGTTCATGTTCGTCCTCCCGTTTTGGTGAATGAGAGTCCTCTTGGCGGGACTTTGCATCGCTTGATCGCAGCGCCTCCATCGCGACCGGGCGGATCATCCGGGGCCGCGCGCCGTGACAAGGTCAAATGTCTGACAATTGAGACGCTGCCGCAGAATCACCGATCTGCAAAGCTTTTTCTGCATGCCACCCCGCCCCCGATGGCATCCGCCCCCCGCTCTGCCCTGCCCCGCCCTGCACGAAACCTGCACGCTTTGCCCTTGGCCCCTGCACAAGCCGCATGAACATTGCGCACCGCGCTGCGCCATCGTGCCCCTCAAGGACATGCACGAAGCGGAGACACGACATGAGCGGACCCTTGACCATTCGCGGCCTACCAGACCGGCTGAAACACGACGGCTGGTGGCTGATCGATGCGCCCAACCCCAGATCCACCACCCAACGCCCCGAGCCCGGCCTTGGCGCGCGCATCTCGGACCGCAAGGCGGCGCTGCTGGCGCTTTCGATCCTGATCGCACTGGCCGACATCAGTTTCTGGGAACAGGCCCCCGGCCTGTCGGTCGCGCTGTTCTGTGTGGGTCTTTCCGCCGCCATGGTCGCGTTCAAACCCGGCAAGACCAGCCGCCGGGACTGGACCCTTGCCATGGGCTTCGCCCTGATCTGCAACCTGCCGATGATCGAACAGGCGCAGCCGCTGTCGTTCGCGTTCAGCATTGGCGGCATCGCCGTGCTTCTGGGTTGGGTCGCGCAAGGCACGCGGTTTCGCTGGACCGAGGCGCCAATCCCGTTCCTGCGCGCCTCGACCGATGGGATGCTGCTTTTGCCGCGCCGTGTTCTGGCAAGCGCGCGTGACCAAAGGGCCAATGCCAACTGGTCCGCCCTTGCCCGGAGCTATCTTCTGCCGGTCTGCGTCGCGCTGATCTTCGTGGCGCTGTTCGCCATCGCCAATCCCCTTCTGGAACGCGCGCTCTCCAATGCGACCGACATCGCCGCATGGCGCGCGGACACCGCCTGGCGCGCCGTTTTCTGGGCGGCGCTTGCCTGCATCCTGTGGCCCTACCTCAACACGCGCGCCCTCCGGCAGAACGCGGCCCTAACCCTCACCCTGCCCGCAGGCGACCTCTCGGCCGGATACCTCAACCCCCATTCCGTGCGCCTGTCATTGATCCTGTTCAACGCGCTCTTCGCGGTGCAGACCCTGTCGGACCTGACGATCCTGACCGGCGGCGTCGCTTTGCCCGAGGGGATGACCTATGCCCAATATGCCCATCGCGGGGCCTATCCGCTTCTGGTCACGGCGCTTCTGGCGGGCCTGTTCGCCGCCGTGACCCATGGCATGATCGCGCGCGACCGGCACCTGCGCTGGCTGGTCTATGCGTGGCTTGGCCAGACGCTGCTGCTGGTGTGCAGCGCCGCGTTTCGGTTGCACCTTTACGTGCAGGCCTACGCGCTGACCCACCTGCGCCTTGCGGCCTTCATCTGGATGGGGCTGATCGGCCTCGGCCTGATCCTCGTGGTGATCCAGATCGCGCGCACCCGTCCGCTTGGCTGGTTGATCCGCCGCAATGCCGCCCTTGCAATCGCAACGCTCTACCTGTGCTGCTTCGTGAACTTCACCCACATCATCGCCAACCATAACCTCTCCGCCGAGATCCCAATCGACCGGCTCGACCTGACCTACCTCTGTGGCCTGGGCGAGCAGGTGATCCCCGCCATGTGGGATCACGGACCGATCCACGATGACGTGATGTGCGGCGTCCATGGCCGCCCGAGCATCGCCTTCGACGATATTGATACCTGGCAGGAATGGGGCTTTCGCCGCTGGCGTCTTGAACGATACCTTGCCACCTACCACGACCTTTGAAAGCGCGGCCCATGCCCACCAACCTGCTGATCGTCGATGACGATCCCAACATTCGCGACGTGATCGGTTTCGCCGTCGAGGCGGCGGGCTATCACAGCGATTTCGCCGCCGATGGCGCAGCCGGCCTGGCCAAGGCGCAAACCGGACAGGCCGATCTGGTGATCCTCGACATCGGCCTGCCCGAGATGGACGGCTTCGATGTCTGCAAGGAATTGCGCAAGACATCGGATGTGCCGATCCTGTTCCTGACGGCGCGCGACGATGAAATCGACCGCATTCTCGGCATGGAAATCGGCGGCGACGATTATGTCACCAAACCGTTTTCCCCGCGCGAATTGGTGGCGCGCATCAAGGCCATCCTCAAACGCACCAACGGGCGGGCCACACCGGCAGAGGCGCTGGCCCACGGCGCGCTGAGCCTCGACCCCGACCGGCACCTGTGCCGCTTTGCGGGCCAGGACGTGGCGCTGACGCAATCGGAATTCTCCCTGCTCGAAGCGCTGCTTTCCAGTCCCGAAAAGATCACCCGGCGCGCGGCGCTGGTCGACGCGGTCTACGGCACCAACATCCATGTCTCCGATCGCACCATCGACAGCCACATCCGCAACATCCGCCGCAAATTGTCCGACGCGGGCTGCGCCGATAGCATCGTGACAGTGCATGGCGTGGGCCTGAGGATGGGTCCATGTCTGCCCGCCTGACCGCGCAATCAAAGGCACGGTCCAAGGCGCGCCGCCGGTGGCGGCCGGGCCTGGGCGGCGTTATCCTGACCATGCTGGTGCTTGTGCTGTGCCTGCCGTTCGCGGGCCTGACCCTGTTCCGCTTCTACGCCAATCAACTCGTGCAACAGACCGAAGAAAGCCTGCTGATGCAGGCCGCCGTCCTGACCGCCACCTATGAAGAGCTTTATCGCTTTGCCGCCGACCTGCCGCCGCCCGACCTGCCCGCGGGCGAAATCCGCACCTATCGCCCGCTCTTTCCCGCCGTAACCGTGAACCCGCAGACGATCCTGGGGCCCCGGCCCGATGGCCAACCCGCAACAGAACCCGTCACAGAGCCCTACCGCGAAATCGCCCCCTACCTGTCGCATATCGCCGTCGGCGCGCAGGAACAGACACTGGCCGGCTACCGCTTCCTCGACCGGTTCGGGACCGTCATCGCGGGCTCGGCGGAAACCGGCGTCTACCTTGGCCATGTGCAAGAGGTCGCTCTTGCGCTCAACGGCGACACCGTCTCGGTCCCGCGCCGTCGCATCCGCTCCACGGCCGAGCCGCTGATCTACCGCACCAGTCAGGGCACGCGCGTGCGCATCTTCGTGGCGATGCCGGTGATGGTGGGCGAGGATATCGTCGGGGTCGTCTACCTCAACCGCACGCCAAACCACATCTTCCGGTTCCTCTATACCGAACGCCTCAACCTGTTCAGCGCCTTTGTCTTCGTGCTGCTGTCGACGGGCCTGATCGGGTATCTCTTCTGGCGTTTCGTGTCGCGTCCGATCAAATCGCTGGCCACACGGACCGAAACCTTCGGCGCGTCCGAGGCCCGTTGGGAACCGCTCGACCATTACGGCACGCGCGAGATCGAAACGCTGGCCCAAAGCTTCGGCACCATGGCCAACCGGCTTCAGGATCAACAAACCACCCTCAAGACCTACACCGCCCATGTCAGCCACGAGATGAAATCGCCACTGACCGCGATCAAGGGCGCGGTGGAATTGATGCAGGATACCGATATGCCGCCCGACAGGCAGGCCAGGTTCCTGCACAACATTGCGCGCGATGCCGACCGGATGGAGCATCTTCTGGCGCGGATGCGGGAATATTCCGCCGTCGGGCAGCTCGCCTCCGACGGGACCAGCGACCTCGCATCGGTCGTGGCCGATGTGGCCGCGCATTTCCCAGCCCTCGACATCGCCGCGCCCGGCACAAGCCGCGCGGTGCCCCTCTCGGCCGAGGCCCTGACCATCGTCTTGCGGCACCTGATCGAGAATGCGGAAAGCCACGGCGCGACGCAGGTGCGTGTCGCTTCCGCCCGCCATGGCTTCACCGTTGAAGACGATGGCCGCGGCATCAGCCCCGGCAACCGCGACCGGGTGTTCGAGCCGTTCTTCACCTCGCGCCGCACCGAAGGCGGCACCGGCATGGGCCTTTCCATCGTGCGCTCGGTCCTGGCGCAAGCCGACGGAGAGATCACGCTTCAAGACGCCCCGCGCGGCACCACCTTCCGCATTCGGTTCCCGGGCTAGGCCGCCCAACCCCGCGCCCCGGGCCTTGCACGAACCGCCATTCCCTGCACAGCTTTGATCGAACCAGTGCAGAGGCCAAAATGACCGATCATCCCAAAACCATGCGCGCGGTTGTCCTCAAGCGTCACGGGGGGCTTGATGCGCTGGATTTCGAGCCCGAATGGCCCGTGCCCACGCCCGGCCCTGAACAGGTCCTGATCAAGGTGCTGGCGACGGGCATGAACAACACCGATGTGAACACGCGCGCGGGCTGGTATTCGAAATCCGTGACCGAGGCGACGACCGGTGGGGCGTTCGAGACGGTCAACGAGGACGATCCCACATGGGGCGCGGCCCCGATCAGCTTTCCGCGTATTCAGGGCGCGGATGTCTGCGGGAAGATCGTGGCCGTCGGCGCAGGCGTCGATCCGGCGCGTATCGGTGAGCGGGTCATCCCGGATGGATGGCTGCGCGATCCCGACGATCCGGGTGATATGAACAAGA
>CAZPJO010000120.1:0-2523 GCA_964586895.1 uncultured Roseicyclus sp. | reverse complement strand
TCGGCGCAGGCGCGGATGCAGACCAGGGCCTGATCGGGAAACGCGTGATCACCGACAATTGGCTGCGCGATTGGGACGATCCGTTGAACATGCACAAAACCGGGTACTACGGGTCCGAAGCGGACGGCGGATTTGCCGAATACACCGTGACCGACCACCGCAATGTCGCCGCCATAGACAGCCCGCTCAGCGATGCGGAACTGGCGACGTTCTCGTGTTCGTACAACACGGCGGAAGGCATGCTTGAAAAGGCCGGTGTCGGTGCCTCGGACGTGGTGCTTGTCACCGGCGCGTCGGGCGGTGTCGGCGGCGCGCTGATCCAACTGGCCAAACGGCGCGGCGCGCGGGTCGTGGCGCTCGCCTCGCCCGCCAAACATTCCGATGTCGCCAAATGCGGCCCCGACGCGATCCTGCCGCGCGCGCCGGACGACCTCAAAGCCGCGCTGCAATCGGCCATCGGGCGCAACAGCGTCACCGTCGTCGCTGATATCGTCGCAGGCGATTACTTTCCCACCCTCGTCGACGCGCTGGATCGCGGCGGGCGTTACGTGACCTCCGGCGCAATCGCCGGGCCCATTGTCCACCTCGATGTCCGCACGCTCTACCTGATGGACCTGACGTTTTACGGCTCGACCGTCAATCCGCCCGAAACCTTCCGGAACCTCGTGCGATATATCGAGGCCGGAGAGGTCAAACCCATGCTCGCCGCCACCTATCCGCTGGAAGAGTTCAAAGCGGCTCAGCAGGCCTTCATCGACAAGGTCCACACCGGCAACATCGTCGTGGTGCCCTAAGCGACACGAAAGGCGCGCGATCTGGATTGATCGGATGAGAAGAGGAGCCTACCCCCTGCACCCCGGCCTCAAGTCACGCAAAGCGCGGCAGGCCAAATAAAAGATACGGTTGAGGGGGGGGGGAACCTGGAACCAGATGCTCTCGCGGTTTCCTAAAAACCGCTGCTGCATTCAGGTGCTTCGAGATTATCCCTGACCTTTTCTTAGAAAAGGCAGGATGGTGCGCTCGGCGAGACTCGAACTCGCACGGGTGTTACCCCACAGCGACCTCAACGCTGCGCGTCTACCAATTCCGCCACGAGCGCACGTGATCAGGTAGTGCGCCGGTCTCTAGCCGCTCCGATCTGCGTTGTGAAGGGGGCGCGGGGTGCCCTGCGGCACTTTTTTGCGCCCGCCCGCGCGGGCCGAACGAAATCGGCGCACCTGCCCGGGCGCGCCGATCCCTCGTGGCACTCAAGTGCTACTGCTGGACCTCGAAGGTCGGCAGCGCCGTTGCACCGATATTGGGCTCGTCAACGACCAGCGGTTCGATCACCGGCTGATTGCCGACCGGGGTGGGCGTGGGCACAATTCGCGGTGCAATGACCGGGGCAGGCTGCGATCCGGCCACCTGCTGCGGCGCAGGGGCAGGCGCAGGGGCAGGCGTGGGCGCGGGCACCGGCGCGGGCGCAACCACTTGCGGCGCGAAACGCGCGGCCCCCGGGATCACCGGTACCTGCGGTTGCACGGCGGTCTGCGTGGGCTGCAACGGCGCACCGAATGTCACCGCGACCGCCTGCCGGATCAGGGGCAGACGACCGGCGTCGGACGGGCTGAACACCGCAGGCGCACCGGCACTCAACGCCGTCAATGACGCGTCATACCATTCATGGGCCCGGTGCGCATCGGCCTCCACCCCATAGCCCTCGCGCAGGTGATGGCCCAGAAGCTCGCCATACGCGGGCTCTCCGGTGGCCACCAGGATCAGGGCCGCGCCCATCGCCATAGCCATATCGTCCGATCCATACCCAACCCCCAGACACACACGCGCGGTCGCGGCCAGCTCGGGCGTCGGAATGCCGGTGGTGATCGCAAAGCCCTGCGCGGCGGCACTGGCCTGCTGCGGGCTGAGCACGCCGACAAGGCTGGTCTGTGTCGCAATCGCCTCCGAGAAGCCCTGACATTGCACGGCGATCTGCTCATAGGTCATGCCCGCAATCGCCTCGGTCAGGTCATGGCCCTGGTTCACGGCACTGGCCCGCGCGGTGCAGAATTGCTCGGACAAGGCAAAGCCGGGGTTCGACAGGTTGCCAAGCGTCATCATGCCGCCATTGGCCTGCCCCTGCAACGCAACCGCATCGCAGCGCGACGACAAGACCGGCGCATCCGACGCGCCCGCGAACAGGTTCGGCACCACCGGCGTGCCGCTGGACGACGCGGTCGTGACCGGCTGCGCGGACGCGGGCGTCGGCACCACCGTGGTCGTCGCGGGGTTCACGATCACCGTTGTCGTCCCGCCACCGGGCTGACCCGCGACAACCGGGCCACCATTGCCATTAAGCACATCACGATACGCCACCAGAAGCGGCGCACCGGCAAGCCCGGTCTGGCCCGCACCCCCATTGGTCGCCCACAGATACGCGCCGATCAGGTATTGCGCCTGCGGCTCGGGAAAGCTGCGCCCGTTGACCGGATAGCCAAGCGCCGCCTGATACCGCTCCACTGCGGCGCGGGTCGCGCGGCCCACCTG
>CAZPJO010000119.1:7228-7457 GCA_964586895.1 uncultured Roseicyclus sp. | reverse complement strand
CAAGCAGGCCGTGCTTCAGGTGATGGACGACATGCGCGCGGCGGATATCGATTTCCTGACCGTCGGGCAATATCTGCAACCCACGCCCAAGCACCACAAGGTGGATCGTTTCGTGACGCCCGAAGAATTCGAGGCCTATGAAAAGGCCGCGTGGGGCAAGGGGTTCCTGATGGTGTCGGCGACGCCGCTCACGCGGTCATCCTATCATGCGGGCGACGATTTTGCGCGG